>JBAXHC010000015.1:0-44733 GCA_037139075.1 Bacteroidota bacterium | reverse complement strand
GGAATTTTAAGCTAACCATTGCATCCAAGGTTTGATAAGAAGGAACTTCGCCAGCAGCAAAAGTACCATCATAATGGAAGCTATCTAACCATCTGTATACAACGCTAAAGCCTAACATATTCTTTGGTCCAAAACCAGAATTATTAAAAGATGCATTCACTCTTTTCTTAGGAGTATTAAAATAGGTAACAAACCCAACAGGTGTTTCACCAATCATATCTGAATAAACATTTCCAGTAATTGAGAAGTTTTTAGGTAACAAATATTCTATCGAAGCACCCCAACCATTGGTATTTACATCGGTTGTTTGGTTAGTTGAAATACTATAAATATTTCTGGTTAAAGAAGGATTACCTGGAGTGAAATTGGGATTATAACCAATTAATCCTGCTGGTGAACCATTATTCGATTGAATAACTGTTACACCACCTAAAAAGTCTTTGTATTTAGCCCAATAAGCATATACATCAATCAAAATTCTTTTTGCAAATAACCCTTTATAACCAACTTCAAATGAAGTACTAGACTCAGGTTTGAATTCACCATATTGCTGTACTTGTAACAAACCAGGGTTTGGAGCACCTAATGCAGCACTTTGTCCAAATGCTGTTACACTAGCAAGGGTATATGCAGGATTCGTAGAAAATTTGTAGTAATCTCTTAACTGAGGTAAACCACCCATTAAACGACCTTGAGAAGTATTTAAGTTGATCCACTGATTTTGAGTGGTTGGGAAACGATAAGCTGACTGATAAGAGAAACGTAAGTTATGATCTTTAACCAATTTCAAAACAGCAGAAGCTCTTGGTGTAAAGTGACCCGCAAAGTTCACGTTCTTGTCATAACGACCAGAAACAGTCAATTTCAATACATCATTAAATAAGCGTTGAGACAACTGAGCATAAGCACCAGTTTCAGCTATTTTGATAGTACCTGCAGTATCTGCAAAAATAGTACCCTGAGAATTCAACACATATTGTCTCCAGCTACCACCGACTAATAAATCAGTTCCTGATTTTGCTAAACCTAAAGCTTCAGTCAAATTATATTGTCCTTCCAAAGTGTATACTTTAGTTCTATCCATGAACAAACCACCTCCTTTAGAGATAGGAGTTTGTGCAATAGACTGATACATTGGATTATATAATTGGAAGCCTGTTGGACGACCTTGATCGGCAAAAGCCCTGGCACCATTATGAGCATTTTGATAATCAACCCCTGCATCAGCAGCAGTTGCATAAGCAGCAGCATATTGAGGATACCAAGCGTTACTAGATTTCCAAGCTTCGTTAAATAAACGAGTTGTAGTTGTAGTAACATAAGAATTTCCTGAATTTTCAGAAGTAGTATATGCGCGAGCATACCAATTCTTAGATTTCAATTCTACCTTATATTGACCCATTTTGAAATCCTTAATAGAATAACGATCAGCGCCAGTATAAACAGTAGTACCA
Organism: Bacteroidota bacterium; assembly: GCA_037139075.1. Lineage (GTDB taxonomy): Bacteria > Bacteroidota > Bacteroidia > Chitinophagales > Chitinophagaceae > Sediminibacterium. The sequence goes on along the minus strand of JBAXHC010000015.1, from coordinate 43,279 downwards.
GTACCCCAATTAGCAGTAAATGATGCTTCTAATCTTTCTGTCAATTTATAATATAACCCGCCAGACAATTTGAAATTGCTTGTAGTGGGATCAATCACGTCATTTTCTGCATAACCGGTTCTACTCACCATTTGGTTTCCAAAAATATTACGAGATGGTGATGCACCATAAATAATAGGGGAATAACCTCCGGCTACTAAAGCGCCAGCACCAATCCCTGTTAAAAAAGAATTGTATTGTGCAATTTTAGCACTAGGAAATGCGGCTAAAAAAGCGTTTGAAGCAGGAACAACTCCAGCGGGCATTTGTGCCAATACACCATTAGCAACACTTGTTAAATTAGCATTGGTTTCATCACCATAAAAGTTTACTCCATCATAATTAGGATCATTAAGTCTATATCCTGGGATCGTTTGTCCATTTGGATTCTGTGGAGTTCCAACTCTGCTGTAGTTATCTGATGAATTTGCTAACCAATCTTGCGCTTGGGTATATTCAGCTCCAATTTTATAGGCAAATTTTTCATTTACTTTTTTACCCCAACGAACAGCCCAATCATAAAAAGGAGATTGTGGACGCTGATAATTGTCAACATTTGTTACCCCTTGCTTGATTTGAAAGCTTAACCCCTGATATTTAAATGGATTTTTGCTATTAATCAACAATGTACCATTCATACCACCTGGACCGTAAAGTGCAGAAGATGCACCTGGCAATAATTCAATATTGTCTACATCCAGCTCAGTTAATCCAATAATATTACCTACAGAGAAGTTCAATCCTGGGGCTTGGTTGTCCATACCATCCACGATTTGATTCAATCTAGTATTACCAGAACTATTAAAACCACGGGTACCAATACTTTTAAAAGTAAGACTCGCAGCTACAATATCAACACCCTTTAAGTTGGTGATCATATCATAATAATTAGATGCCGGTGTATTTAAAATAGCTTTAGAACCGATTCTTTCAATAGAAACAGGAGATTCCAATATTCTTTCAGGAACCCTGGAAGCTGCAACTACAACTTCATCCCCTAAAGTGAATGAGGCATCCAATTCTACATCGATTACCTGATTGTTGCTCTTAACTACTATTTCTTTATTGGTATACCCAACTGATGAAATAATAACAGTAAATGGTGTTTTTTGAACAGTAGTAAACTTAAAGTTTCCCTTATCGTCCGTAAAAGTTCCAGTGGAAGTTCCTTTAACAGTGATTGAAACAGCTGAAACCGCTTCTTTAGATTTGGCATTTTTAATACTACCGGAAACATTGGTGGATTGCTGTGCAGAGGCATTTATAGAAAGGCCAATTGTCAACAATACTAACACACAACTCGTGTAGAATCTTCTCATAATAACAAGTTTAATTGGATCGTTTTGTTAAAAGTAGCAATTGTTATTTTTCTGCAAAAATTTAATTTGTCCACAAATCAATTTCCTCTGTTGAGAAAAACAACTTATTAGTAGTTATTTATACGATTAGCCTTTCTATTTTTGTTTATGCATAATTATCAATTCCCATCACAAACAGCCATTTACCATGGCAAAGTAAGAGATGTATTTACGATTCATGAAGATTGGCTAGTGATGCTAGCGAGTGATCGGATTTCAGCATTTGATGTAATCTTACCTAGGCCGATTCCATTCAAAGGCCAGGTATTAAATCAAATTGCAGCCATTATGCTCGATGCAACAAAGGATATTTGCCCTAACTGGCTTGTGGCAGTTCCTTCTCCAACTGTATCTATTGGAAAGAAATGTACCCCTTTCAAAATTGAAATGGTTGTGAGAGGTAATTTAGTTGGCCATGCTTGGAGAACCTATCAATCTGGCTCAAGAATTCTTTGTGGAGTTAAACTTGCTGATGGTTTAAAGGAAAATGATTTCTTTCCTGCTCCTATCATTACGCCTTCCACAAAAGCAGATGCAGGACATGATGAAGATATTTCCAAAGAAGAAATTATTGCTCAGGGTTTGGCATCCGAAGCGGATTGGGCTATTTTAGAAAAATATGCATTAGCCCTTTTTCAAAGAGGAAAAGAAATTGCACTCAATCAGGGTTTAATTCTTGCAGATACGAAATACGAATTCGGCAAAATCGGGGAAACTATTTATTTGATGGATGAAGTGCATACTCCAGACTCTTCTCGATATTTTTATTCTGAAGGTTTTGAAGAACGGCAGCTTTCTGGAGAAAAACAAAAACAATTAAGCAAAGAATTCGTGAGAGAATGGTTAATTGCGAATAATTTTATGGGGAAGGAAGGTCAAACAGTTCCAGAAATGTCGGACGATTGGATAGAAACAATTAGTAAAAGATATATTGAGCTTTTTGAGAAAGTGAGTGGCAAACAATTTGTTCCTGAAACAATTTCAGATGAGGAAGTTGAATTAAAGGTGATTGAAAGTTTAAAAAAATTGAATGTGATTTAAAAGCAAACCCACTGCCTGTTTTCATTATGTACATCTATTATTGTTGCATCAACATCAAATACCTTTTTAATTACTGACAATTCTAAAGTATCATTTTTTTGATGTTGATGCACAATTTGCCCCTCTTTCATAAAAAGAATCCTATCAGCAAATTTTAGTGCAAGATTAATATCATGTAAAACAGCAATGACTGTAGTATGTGGATTAATTATCGATTTTGCGATATCTAATAAATAGTATTGATACTTTATATCTAAATGCGAAACAGGCTCATCTAATAATAGAAACTTATTTTTCTTTTCTGTTCCACTAATTTGTGCCAGAACCCTGCACATTTGAACTTTTTGAGCTTCCCCTCCAGAGAGGGTATGATATTTTCTATTTGCGAATTCAGAAATGCCCATCAATTTCATTACATGATTTACAATATCAAAATCTCTTTGATTTGGATTTGTTTTAAAATATGGATATCGCCCCATTAAAACAATTTCTCTTACGGTAAGTGGAAAAGAAATTTCATAATGCTGCGAGAGCACTGCCCTCTTAATAGCCAGCTCAATGGAAGGATATTTGTTGATTGATTTATTATCAATTAATAATTCTCCAGTTGACACTTTAAGTAACCCGGAAATTAATTTTAATAATGTGGATTTTCCAGCTCCATTAGAACCCATAATAACAACTAGTTCATTGGGGGAAATAGAACAATTAATTTCTTTTACCAGAAATTTATTTTGAATTTGATAGGAGCAATTAATGAGGTCAATCAAATTCACCTCCTTTTTTTTCAATGAAATTATTCCGTTTCAACAAAAGAATATAAACCGGAGCACCAACCAGGGACGTGATAATACCAATGGGAATTTCTGCTGGAGCAAGTAACAATCTTGCCCCCATATCTGCAAACAATAAAAGTATGGCTCCTCCAATAATGGATGCGGGTATCAATTTACGATGATCACTTCCTACCAGTAATCGCATCACATGAGGTACAATTAAACCCATAAATCCAATTACTCCAACAAAGGATGTTGCAATAGCCACCATTGCCGTGTTAATCACTAAAATCTTTCGCTTTAGTTTCTGAGTGTCAATTCCCAAATAGCCAGCTTCCTCTTCTCCCAGGATAAAAGCATTTAATTTTTTTGCATCCTGGAAAGATATCACGAGCACTACTAATGCTACTAAAAACACAATTTCTACTTGAAACCAATTTGCACCTGAAAAAGTACCAAGGTTCCAAAAACTAATACTTCTCGCTTGTGGATCCCTAGCTAAATAAGTCATAAATCCAGTACCACTTAATGCAACTGCATTAATGGCTACCCCTACTAACAATAATGATGTTAATGAAACCCTTGTGTTATTATTAGATAATTGATATACTATAAAAGTAGCAGTCAGTGCACCCATAAATGCAAATAGTGGCACTAAAAAAGGACCAACAATTGATTGAATTTCTGCTCCGAACCAAGAAGCAAAAACAAATACAAAAGAAGCCCCTAAAGCTGCACCCGCACTAGTACCCACTAATCCTGGTTCCACAATCGGGTTGCGGAATAAACCTTGCATTAAAACACCTGAAACTGAAAGTATGGATCCTGTAATGGCACATAATAATATTCTAGGTAATCGGATCTGCAAAAAAACAGACTCATATATAGAACCGGGTTCTTTTCCTTTGATCCAATTTATTACAGCCAACTCCATATCATGTATAGAAATACTTACAGCCCCAAATGCGATGGATGCCAGTAATACAATTACTAGCATTACCATCAATAAGGGGAAAAGGTATTTATTTCTTGAATGCATCTTTAGTTGGATGAATCAAACTCATTAGTTTTAAAATATTTTCACCAGACCTTGGTCCAAAGTAAACTAAATCGTGTTCTTCAAATCTATAAATACGATTATTCTTTGCTGCACTCGTTAGGTTAACGCCAGGAATAGTTTTGAATTTTTCTGCTGAGCCCATTTTGTCAAAGCCATAATCTGTTGCAATAATGATATCAGGGTTTGCTAATGCTATTGCTTCTGCACTAATTTGCCTGGCTCCTTTGGCATCATAATTTGCAATTTTACCTCCTGCATAAGCAATCATTTTATCACCAGCACCTTTTCTGCCACTCATTACAAAATATACATTGTTAGCTTGCCCATAATGAATAATCATAACAGTTGGACTATCTTTTATATTTTTTTGAGCAGCCTGAACATTAAGCAAATCATTATCAAGCTTTTTATTTAATGAATCAGCTTGTTTTTCTGCTCCAAAAAATTTACCGAGTTCTGTCAGCAAAATTTTGGCACTATCCAAAGTATTTGCTCCTGAAAAAGCTTTGATATTTAATCCAACTTTTTCTAATTGCGGCAACACTGATGCTGGACCGATGTCATTACTATGAATTACAATATCGGGGTGCCTCGAAATAATTCCCTCTGCATTTAAAGCACGGTGATAACCTACAGTAGGCAATAATTTAGCGCTATCAGGATAAGAACTTGTAAGATCACAAGCAACAATATCATGCCCTTTTCCTAATGCAAATAACATCTCAGTTAAATGCTTAGAAACAGATACAATTCTAATATCTTTCTTAGTATCTAATTCTTTTTTATTAAACCTGCCACAACTAATTATTGCAGTTATCAGAACAAAAAATAAAAAGTATTTTTTCATATCACTATTTAAAGCTGATTACATCTAAAAATTGTATTTTAAATTAATTCCTCCAAAATAATTAACCTTATATGGTGCGGGTAAATAAGCATCTGGTAGCTGATTCACGAAAACCATGTAAGCATATTGAGTGCCGGTAATATTGGTAACCCCAAGAAACAAATCAAAATCTAATTTATTTGAAATCTTGTTCTGAAAACCAATTTTTCCGTTCAATAAATTATAACTGGTTGTTTTATTTAAGCCATCCGAACTAATTGACATTGCATCTTTATACGAGTAAGTAAGATTAGCATATAATCCAGTTTTACTCATTATATCTGCTCCAATATTTGCTGTTAGGGGGGCAACGCCTGCAACTGCCTTTCCATCATAATTTACAACAACCGCTGAAAGTCTATCGGCACTCAATGTTTGGAAACTATATCCCACATATTTGAAATCACTATACGCAAGATTCGCAAAAGGTTTAATCGAACTAATAAAGCCCGTTTTAGACTCAAATGCATTGTACTTGATAGATAATTCAATCCCCTTATCATCTTGCTTACCACTATTTGCAATATATGAATACGCAGTTGTTGTAGTTGAGCCATTCAAAGGAACAGCAATAGCTGTCATTTTATCGGAGAATTGAGCACTAAAAATGGCTAATTGATATGCAATTTTTTCATTAACAATAACTCCTTTGGTTCCTATTTCAAATTGATTGCCAACCTCAGGTTTCAAACCTGTATTGAGTTTACCTGTAGTTGGAATAAAAAAGTAAGAACTAACCGGAGCTTTATATCCCTTGCTATAAGCAGCATAAAGGGAAACAGCTTTGCTGAACACTTTGTTAATTGCTACATGCGGTGAAACCATTCCATTATAACTTGTCGCAAATTTTGTAGGATTTGTATTTGCAGCCACATAAAATTTATCATTTAAATCAATGCGCATATTACTATAGCCTAAACCTGCTGTAATGGAAAAATCTTTAGCCATTTGCAAAGTCCATTCTGTAAATATTGAGGAAGTAGCACTAATAGTAGATTGATTACTACGCATTGCTCCGATATTCCAATAAGCCGTTGAAGAAGCGGGATTGGCTACCATATTATAGCCAATAATCTGTGCATACTGTTGCTGCATTTCTATCCCTGAAATACTACTTAAATTTATTTGATCTGATACATTAAATTTGGCATCAATAGTACTTCTAAACCCAAAATTGATTGGATTTTTATCTGTCCATCCTCCTGCAGAACTGGCATTATTACTGGCCCCAGATACAAAAACAGAAGTATTATTTGAAAGATGACTATTAAAATTATAAGTCTGTCCAAGTCCTGCCCTAAAACTGATGATTTCAGAATGCGCATTTCTTTTAATATACTCAGGATTACCGCTATAATCAAAGCTATTATATTGTGCAATCGTAAGCTCCCCACCTCTTTCATCATAACTATTACTATACCCAAAATAAGCTGTGATATTTTGTTTTTCGGAAGGTTGGATATCAGCGGAAATATTTACAAAGTCTTTATGTGATGCAGTATGCACCATATAACCATCCGATTTTTGCTTACCATAATTTACTAGTAATGAACTATGCTCACCCGATGTTTGGAAATGGGTAGTAAATCGCTGCAAACCATTTGAACCAAATTGAATGTCCTGACCGATGCTAGTAGTATTTTTTTCAGGCTTGAGGGTTGTTAAATTAACTACTCCCGCAATTGCTAACCCATATAAAGTTCCAGAAGGACCTTTTGTGATCTCTACATTTCCGATGGATGAAAAGTCGATATCATCCATTACGGTAATCCCCTCAGCATCTGTAATCGGAATTCCATTTAAATACACTTTCGAACCTTGTCCGTCGAAATTACTATTGATTCCATTTGTACCTCTTAATCCATTACCATAACCGCGGATATTAAATTGCTGACCCGAAGAGACAGCCCTTCTTTGCATTGTAACACCAGGCACATTAGAGTTGATAGCATCATCAAGATATAATCCTGTGTTTCTTTTTAATTCAACATCAGTAAGTTTTGCTATAGATACTGGTTGATATAAAGTTGATTTGTTTTGATTTGATGTTGCTGTAATTTCAACTTTTTCTAATTGTTGATGAGTTTGCTCTAAAGAAAAAATTAGTGCTGTGTTACAATCTATCACAGTTTTTTGAGAAGAAGCATACCCAATAAAAGATACTGTAACCAAACTATTGCTATTACAATCCAGTACGAAATTTCCCAGACTATCGGATACAACGGAAGGTTTACCAGCTATTTTAATGGAAGCACCCACTAATGGAGTTTTAGATTTCGAATCTATAATCCTACCCTTTACTTTATTTTGAGCACCTGCAGATACAGCTACTAACATCAGTAGCATTAATATATACTTATACATGAGTTTGTTTATAATTGAGCAATAAATGAAACAGCCACGAATGTGACCCAATAAATATGTACGATTAACAACGCGGGGGTGGCAATAGTATATCAAAAAAAGAAGTCGACAAATTTGAAGAAAAATCAGGTGGATTTTCTTTTTTTCCTTTTCCGGAAATAAACAGCCTAGGTTGTTTTTGCAGATAAAAGACTGAGAAAGATTTAAAATTATTTTGTGAGGATTTAGAACTTCCTGTCTTATTAATTTTATGAATTTCTTTTAATTGATTTTCAAGTTGGTTTTCGTCATTGTCTTTAATACAAATCAAAATCAATTTGCCTTCCTGATTTTCAATATTAACTACATCATATAATTCATTATGATAACGAAATTCTTCATTCTCTTCTTCCCATGAAAAACTTTTATCCTTAATTTGGTTACCTTCTATTTCAAATTCTAATCTGGTACCAAATTTTGAGGTCTTGTTTTCTTTTAGGTATGCCTTCATCTCAGTTTTCAAGCTTTGCTGATAAAGACAATAAAAAAGTTGATAGCCTCCAATATAGACCAGTAAACAAATCAATAATATGAAACTAAACGTCTTTCTCACTAGTTTGGCAAAATAAAGCAAAACCATTAAATCATCCCACAAAAATGATGAATGTTTACAAACCATTCATTTCGTCAAGTCTTGGTCTTAATCGTTGTTTGCTTTTATTAAATATTTTTGGGCCATTATCCAGTCCTTGTCTTAATTCTTTTTGTCGCTCTATTGGGAGATGAATGGTGTCTTTACAAGCCTGAGAGCAACAACCACTAAATTTTTCGGCACAATGGGTACATTGAATAAATAACAGATGACACCCATCATTTAAACAGTTGGTATGAACATCACAGGGCTCCCCACATTGATGGCATTTAGCAATAATGTGTTCTGTAATTCGCTCCCCAAGGCGGTGATCAAAAACAAAATTCTTCCCTATAAATTTTGGTTCAATTGATAATTCTTTTGCCTGACGAGCATAATTAATAATTCCACCTTCTAAATGAAACACATTTTTAAACCCATTATGCAACATATAAGCGCTTGCTTTTTCGCATCTGATACCACCAGTGCAATACATGATGATATTTTTATCTTCATTTCCCTTCATCATTTCAACAGCCATTGGCAATTGTTCTCTGAACGTATCTGAAGGAACTTCTATCGCATGATCGAAATGTCCTACTTCGTACTCATAGTGGTTGCGCATGTCGATTACAATGGTATCCTTTTGCTCAAGGAATGCATTCATTTCTTGAGCATTTACATATTTCCCTTTGTTTTCCATGCTGAAGGAAGAATCGTCAATGCCGTCTGCCACAATTTTCTCGCGCACTTTTATCTTCAAAACCCAAAAACTTTTTCCATCGTCATCCACTGCAATATTTAATCGCAAACCATTTAAGTGATCAATACTGTACAAAAATGTTTTAAAGGATTCAAAACTTTCACTTGGCACACTCATTTGAGCATTGATGCCTTCTTTTGCTATATAAATCCTACCAAATACTTTGAGTGTATTTAAATGTTTATACAAAAAGTCTCTGAATTCTTGTGGATTTTGAATCGGAAAATAGGCATAGAAACTAATGGTGGTGCGGGGATTTTTTTCCTGCATCAGGAGTTCTTTCAACTCATCGTTGGAAACACGATTGTGTAATACTGGCATGTTACTAAATTTCAGACATCCTTTTCAGAATGTTCCATGATTAATGTTTGGAGCTACTTGCAGGGTAGCCAAAATTTCGAAACGAAGATACGAATAAAATAAAAAGACGATAACTGATTCAGCTTTATTTACGATTTGCGATGAATGGGATTGAAAGTCGGAAGCCGCTTGGCCGTCCCCCATTTTGTTCAAAACCCTGTACAAAATCAAACCGCAAGATCTTAAAAATGTTTTCTACTCCCCAATAAGCCTCAAAATATTTAGTGCCGGGTTGAATATATAAAGCCGAACCTCCGGTAACTAAAAATAGATTAAGGCTTCTGAATCCCGGAATTTTATTAGTAAGTAACCCGTTTAAATGATATTCCACATGAGCAGTAGCATTTAATTTTGAGGTATTACTAAACTGATAATAAGTGGGCAACTGGAAACTACTCAAATAAGGGGTTGCAAAAAAAATCTGATTCCCTTGCACATGCTGATAATCCGGAATGAATAATTTGTCAGTATTCAAAAAACCTCCTATCCCGAAGGCATAATTTAATTTTCCACCTAATTTCAAATTCAGGTTATCCGTAATTCCTAAATGCCATTTTGAAAAAGAAACATTACTTCCCAATAATCCATTAATCCCCTGTGTTAATGATGCATTGAAAGTTGGATACTTTGAACCAATACTAATTTTCTGATCCGGCAATTCGATATAATTAGTTCCAGGTTTCCATGTGGCATAAAAAGTAAATTGACTTGCTTGATTAGCCACCATATTAGATTGCGAAATTTCTGTTGGATAATTTGGAGTAAAATTTCGATTGGGATAATCATTCCAACTAGTCATATCAGCCAAATTTTCTAAAGGCTTCCGATTTTGAAACTGAAATTCTGCCCCAATTGTAAACCCATTGCCTATACCCGTTGAATAAGACATTTTAAAATAATCAGCCTCGTAGATCTTCATATAATTATACTTCTGTCTCAACGTTGTAAATGTATTGAATATGGGAAGTATGGGGACATCATTATTGAATTGAAATACTTTTGAACCACCTGAAATTGAAAAAGTTTTTAGATACTTTTTTCCATAATTATAATTTATAGAAATACTGGGATTAAAATGTTGGTTGGCAAACCCGTATCTTATATCTGGAGTTATTGTTAAAGATTTTCTACCCTTATAATTTTTTATATAATAGGGTGCAAAATCTAAAACACCTCCTTCTACTGTATTATAAAAAAAGCTAGTTAGTATTGGCGGAAATCCATAAAATGATTTCTTCTTCTGAACATTAATCGAATTCCCAGTAAACAAAAAACCTATAAATGAAAATTTATTGCGCTTTCTATCTAAAGAGTCTAAATAATGCGGGCTCCGTCTTTCATCCTCTAAACTATCTAATTTCCGATAGGTTTTTTTTTCTTCTAATACCAAAGGAATTGGTCTGATACTATCCCAATAGGCCATCGTTTTTTTGTTGGCACTATCTTCGAACTTTAAAATAGTATGATCAAAGAATTTCTTTTTAAATGTGGGATTTAAGTTGAACTTATCATATACCTGCAAAAAATTTCCCCAGAAATCAAATCCAAATATTTTCCCTGAAGGATATAGAACCTGACTTTTAATTACCCATACATTTCCAGCAGCAGGCACATAAAGCTGTTCCAGTACCAATGTATCAATCAATTGCATAGCCTGTTCTTTTAACAACTTAATCTGAACACTTTGAATGCGCCATTCGTCTTCCACAATATTGATGTATCCAGAAAAAACGGGTTCGTATTTTCTTTTAGGAATAATTTTAATCCGACTGATTTCTTTCCCTCCTTCATAAAATGTTCCTTCAAATTTATATCGATAAAAATTGAGCGCATTATTTGAAATGGGCGAAACAAATCCCCGAGGATTAAGTCCTCGACCAAAAGAAACATTATTTTCGTATAAGGAAATGATTTGTGGATTTGCAAATCCAAATCCATCGCTCTGCCCTCCTACCTTAGAAGATATTACATCTATTTTTTTGGAGTCTGGTTCTTCCACTGCATACTTTACAATCGATTCAGATAGAAATATCATTTTCTTTTTACTCGTATCTCCGTCTTCAAAATCAACTGCCTTACCAAGAAATTTTTTTGGATAATCTCTTAATTGTAATTGTCCTTTTAAGTATACTTCACATTCAAACTTTTTGATTTCTTTCAAATGCTCCTCACGCATTGAAATTGCTTTGCGAATAATAGCATAAGCGGGATCTTCCCCACCCGATTTTACAATAACCTCTTTCAAATTGTATTGTTGCTCCTCTAATGCAAAATTAAATTCCAGAGAATTGTTCAAAACTTGAATATGTTTTTCCAGTGATTTATGACCCACATGTTGCGCCACTAATACATAAGAACCAGTTCCAATTTCTAAACTATAAAATCCTTTGGCATTTGCCGTTGTACCTTTTGTAGTACCCTTAATTAATACCGAGGCGAATGGAATGGCATTTCCAGACTTGTCTTTTACCCAACCAGACACTGTAGCTGAATTTGCTGCACCAAAATGAAGTAGGAATAGAAATGCTACAAACTTATGCATAGATGAAATTAAGAACTAAAATAAGGGGATAGTTCTACCATGTAGTGACCGTTCATCCTAAGCCATTTCTTTTAACGATTGTTTATAGTTTGCTTATTTTTTTCTAGCAGTGGATCCTGAAATAGCAGCAAGACCGCTCACTAAACCCCCAATCAGTCCTGTAACTAATATCAATGCCCAATAAGAACCGCCTAGAGGCAATATTTTCGCAACTTTAATTGCAAGTATATGATCATTTGCCATGTCTTTGAAAATGGCTAAAATTGACCATAAAAGGAAAAGTCCTGCAAAGCCAGACAAAAAAGCTTTGCCCACTTTTTGATGAACACCTAATGCAACTAAAAATGAAGTGATAACAAAAGACCACCAGGGCAAACTAGTAAAAAGGCCGATTGAAAATGCAAGGAATGCTGTTAAAAAAACTGCTGTAATAAATTTCATATAATAGTTTTATCCATTAGTAAATGTCATATGCCATTTTATCTTCTCATTCTTAGTGGCATTTTCTTTGGACAAGAATAAAAGTTTAAAGTATTTTCCAGCTGCCCAACTATCGATAAAATTATCATAGAATTTTGATCCGGGGTTACCACTTTGTCCACCAGGATATACCCCATAAGCTTCTGTTTCATCTGTCATATGTACAATCATACGCCAGCTTGGACCATGAGCAGAAGTTGTTGCATTTACACAATTCTTTCCTCCTCCAATTGGAAGGTGTAACCTACTCAATGCAGGTAATTGTAGTAAGTGACTAACCTTCGTATCTTTTACAATACCCCAGTCTAATTTTTTATTTTTTTCTAATTGCTCTAAATTTACTGAAGCTTTTTTTATTGCTTCCAGAACATCATCCTGTATTGTTTCAACCTTATCAGTAGTATTCAAATTATCGGCAAATCGATAATTATTATTTTTTAGGAGATTGTCTAATAATGTAGATCCATCAGGCCATGGCATTGGGCTTTTTGCATTTTGGAAATCGTCTTTCCAAACTACCAGCTCTAAGCTATCCCAAATGGCATTAAACACTGTGGCACCTTGTGATGTAACTTCATTCCTAAAATTCCATTCTCTTAGAATATCAACGTACTTTTTTTCAGTTGTAGTTAACTTTGAAACATCTATATTTTTTAAGAGAACGGGTCTTGCCATTTCTGCAAACACATCATAGTTTTCATTTTGCAAATACTGCATATCCATTGGTGTGATGCCATTCATCACTGACAATCTTTTATTGATCATAACACCTCTGTACACAGGAAAATTATGAGACATTCCTAAATAATAGGGATAACTAGAATCAGTAGCTTTTTGATTTGCACTACTAACCCACCCTCTTGAAGGATTTTTAATCATTGGGTTTTCTGACTCAGGAATCATGCCCTGCCACTGGTATGTACTATCAATACCAGGCATAATAAAATCACCTTGCCTTTTCCATCTTGCTACAAAACTTCCCTGCTGTTTTATTGCTATATCACCACTTTTTGAAGCAAAGGCAAAATTCTGTCCTGGGCAACTCCAATCAGCAATAGCAGTTTGATAATCATTAAAGTTTTTAGCCCTATTTAATTTATAAAAGGTTTTCAAACCTGTACCGGCTTTATTGGCTGTCCATTTAACAGCCAGATATTTAGGATGGGAACTGTCACTCTTATAATGGTGATCATACATAACTGGTCCTATTTCAGTCATAGCAATATATTCATTCACATCGGGCTTACCTTTTACTTTAATAGTTTCTAAACGTAATGATGCATTATGCCATTCACCGTTATACCAATACTCCTGCATTGAAGTATCTTTGAATTGAACTTCATAATAATCCAGCACATCCCTTCCTGCATTTGTTACACCCCATGCAATACTATCATTGAATCCTATAATTACAGCCGGAGAACCAGGAAAACTAGCACCATAGGTATTATGTGTAGGTGTATTGATTTGTACCTCATACCAAAGAGAAGGCAGATTTAAACCAAGATGTGGATCATTACAAAGAATGGGCCTGCCAGAAGCTGTTTTAGAACCAGAAACAGCCCAGTTATTACTTCCATTATTCCTGTTTGGTGTAATCGGACTTTCAGCAGAAATGGAATACGAAGATTTGTTTAAATATGGTGAATCAATATCTTTTGGAGCAATAGGAATAATAGATGGTTTTGCAAAAGCAATCGCTTTTGTAGGAATGATGGGATCTAAAGAATCCTGAACATTAGGAAAAAGCTGATCAAATGCTTCAAACCCTAAATAGTTTTTTGCATTCGACATTTTCAAATCTTGTTTTGCGCCACTTCCCGTTAAGTCGTAAGACATATACATTAAAAACAAATAAGTTTTTAATGGTGTCCAAGCTTCTGGCTTGTAATCCATCAATTTGTATTCTAAAGGAATTTGTTCGGGTTTCAAGGATTTGATATATGCATTTACACCCTCCGTATAAGCATCCACAGTTGCCTGCATTTCCCGATCCTTCTCCATACGTTGCATGGTTTGCTCTGCTCCATATACCATTCCTAATCTCCTAAAAAAAAGATCAATATTTAGTCGTTCAGGTCCTGCTATTTCACTCAATCTCCCTGCGGCTACATAGGTTTGAAACTCCATTTGCCAAAGTCTGAATTTGGCATGAATATATCCCTGAACATAATAAGCATCCAGATCTGTCTGAGCATATATATGTGGCACCAGACGTTCGTCCATGAAAACATCAACCTTACCTTTTAATCCTTCTAATTTCACATCACCAGAAAAAGAAGTATTAGAAGCTTCCGCATTTTGCCAAAAGCCTTGTTGGGGAGATAAAAAATATCCTAATCTTGGCGTTTTGGAACTTCCTATTGGCAATGAAGTATTTAAAACAAAAACCAACCCAGCAGTTGCAACTGTAGAAATTAAAAAAGGAATTATTCGCATCGGATTGAATTGTATTTTAAAAGTAACTATTTAGCAATTACGATTTTATATTTTGTGCCTTTAATTTTCTCATCAGCAACCTTATCTAACATCGCATTTACTTTGCTTTTTTTTACAGCTACAAAAGAATTAAAATCCTTTACTACAATTAATCCAATATCCTCTTTATCTAATTTCCCTTTTTGAGCTAAAAATCCAACTATATCAACCTTATTTAATTTATCTTTTTTACCGCCGTTGATATAGATGGTAGTATATAATGCCGGTTTGGGTGGTTTTTGATTGACTGGAATTTCTAATGGTTCCAAGTTTTGTCGAATATAATTTGGCATTGGCTCCTCACGATGCATTAATAAATAAGCCGTTCCTATTGCATTCATACGTGCTGTTCTTCCATTTCGATGAGTAAATTCTGCGAAAGTAGATGGCAGGTGATAATGAATGATGTGCTTAATTTCAGGTATATCCAATCCCCTGGCCGCAAGATCTGTTGCAACTAAAAAATTGACCGACCCATTCCGAAATTGTATTAAAGTTTGTTCTCTCTGCATTTGTTCCATTCCACCATGAAATGCAGCATTTTGAATACCTTTTTCCTTTAATAAAATCGAAGTCCTTTCAACTGCATCTCTGTGATTACAAAAAATGATGGTTTGTTCTGAACCGATATAACAAAGCAATTGGGCTAATCTTTCTGCTTTATCTTTTGTTTCTGAAATTACTAATTGAACACTCAGTTGCTCATTATCCTCTTCATTCACCAAGTGATCCATCACAAAAAGGTTTTGGACTCCCGCAAATTCTGGAACTTGAATGGCAGCAGTAGCAGAAACCATAATCCTTTTAGTAATTTTTGGAATTGCCCCAATTACAAAACTCATCTCTTCTTCAAAACCTAGTGCTAAAGATTTATCAAATTCATCTAAAACCAGGGTTCTAATTCCATCAACTAAAAACGTTTCTCTTCGTATATGATCAGCTATTCTTCCTGGAGTTCCGATTAATAAAGACGGCGCCTCTACCAAATTTTGAATCTCTGTTTGCATATCATGACCACCATAGCAACAACTAACTTTAAAACCTGTAGCTAATTTTTTCCATACTTGTTCAATTTGTATGGCCAACTCTCTGGAAGGCACCAATATCAGACATTGTACCAAATTCGTTTCTTCCTGCATTAATTCAAGGACTGCTAATAAAAAGGCGATTGTTTTTCCTGAACCAGTTGGTGAAAGCAGTAAGGAATCACGATGCCTTATAAAACCCGGATATGCTTCTTTTTGCATCTCATTCAAAGCATTTATTGAAACATTCTTCAATAACTCTGATATCTTATTCTCATTCAATTGCATATGCAAAGATACAATTAAGTTCTCGGCTATAAATAGACAGAACTATTCGATATTTGCATCATCTTTTGAAACTGTAACTGATGAACATGGACCTTTCTATACACACTAAGAATATATTAGGGCTTCAACTACCAACAGACCCACGATGGGTAAATCTTGCTGAAATATCAATTGAAGCCATTTTAACTGACCATGCTTATTGCGAACAGAAGGCTGCAACTACCTGCATTTCTTATATACAGAGGTATTCTGACTATAGTTTGATGGTTGAATCACTAGCTCCTATTGTTACAGAAGAATGGGGTCATTTTCGAATGGTTTTGCAAGAACTTAAAAAAAGAGGGCTTGAATTAGGCCGACAAAGAAAAGACGAATATGTAAACAGGCTAATTGAGTTTCAGCGAAAGGGAGGAAGAATTGAAGATCGTTTTTTAGATCAAATGTTAACCATGGCACTGATTGAAGCCAGAAGTTGTGAACGATTCAAGAGGTTAAGTGAAGGTTTAGAAGACGAATATTTGAGAACCTTTTATAGGAAATTCATGGAAAGCGAAGCGGGGCATTATACCTTATTCATAAATCTTGCTGATCATTATACAGATAAAAAACTGGTTCGACTAAGATGGAAAGAATGGTTGGAATATGAATCTGGTGTTATGGATGAAATGGCAATTCGAGGAGACAGAATTCACTAAACATTATATTTTAATCCCTTTTTCAAAATAATTAAGCTCTGCCGCTAAATCTAGAAATGGAAATTTTTCTTTGAGTTGTCTTGTCTTGGAAAAGTAACTATTCAAAAACTGCAAATGTTTTTCTGAGCTTGGATTAAATGGTTTGTGTTGAAAAGCAAGATTGATTTCTGCAATTTCCTTCATCACCATTTTAGTGTCTTCTTCCATGCATGCATCCACTAATTTTTCCCACACATATTGAGTAGCCTGATAATTGGGATGTACCATGTCTTCTGCATAAAATCGATAATCGCGCAAATCATCAATCACCAATTCATAAGCAGGGAAGTAATTTACATTTGGATAGGATTCTACTAATTGATGTACTGCTTGAATTAGAACAGCTTTACTACGATTGTTCTCCACAAGCCCTTCTCTCAAATGCCTTACTGGACTAATAGTGAACAAAACCTGCAGCTTGGGATTGAATGCTTTTAATTTTTGAATCAGCTCCTCAAAAATGGTTACTAATTCAGCTGCTTTCATTAATCTTTTCTGAAACCAATCGCTTGGTGCTTTGTGATTATTTGAAGCAACTGAATACAAATTGGCATTCGATGCCTTTTCCGAAAGTATATATAACCATGCAGATCCCAGCGTAATTACTAAATGGTCCGACTCTTTAAGATAGCTATGGGCAGTAGCTATTGAATGATTTATTTTAAAAATACAGTCATCAGGATTTACAGCAGAAAATCTACTGTGATGCTTCCAACTATGCCAGGCTTCATTGAAATAAAATATATCTTTTGTAGTATAAACTTTGCAAGAGATATAATCAGAAATAGCTTCCACCACACTAACTGGATTAAACAATATTCCGTGTGGATTTTCTTGAACTTGAAATTTATGTTTACGAAGTTTATCTCCAATATTTTCTGTAAAGCAAGATCCAACTAAAAGCAACTTATTTTGCAATTGGATGGGGTGCTCTAATTTTTTAATATCAAATTCAAAATGAAACTTCATACAATATTCTATTTCATTCTTTGTTTCATGGCTTCATATAAAATGATACCTGTAGCAACAGATACATTATATGAATCAAACTTTCCAGCCATCGGAATTTTAAATAACTGATCAGCAGCTTTAGCAATATAAGGCTGAACTCCTTTCCCTTCATCTCCCATGATTAAACAACATGGTTCACTCAAAATTATATCAGCTACATTTTTCTCGGCTCGCATTTCACTGGTAAAAACTTGTATGCCATTTAAATGCAAAGTATCTACGGCTTTCAATAAACTATTTACTCGGCAAATATGAATCATCTCTAATGCACCAGCGCTACTTTTCATCGCTTCTTCATTTAGTGCTCCTACTCCTTTGTCTGGAATGATAATAGCATGAGCCCCAGTACAAACAGCGGACCTAGCAATTGCACCAATATTACGAACATCAGTAACTCCATCTAACATAACAAACAATGGAATTTCACCAGCTGATATCACATGGTCAATTACTTGTTGCAAATCCATGTATACAACTGATGCTACAAAAGCCATTACCCCTTGGTGATTGGCACGACTTAACCCATTCAGCTTTTCAATTGGAACAACTTGAATTGGAATATTCTTTTCTTTAGCTAAATGACGAATAGCACCAATACTATCTCCTTCTACATTTTTTTGAAATAGAATTTTATCAATCGCTTTACCAGCATTGATAGCTTCGATTAATGGCTGACGACCAATTATTAATTTATCTTGTTTTGTAGGCATAATTATTTTATTTTAATTTGCCTTGCAGCAACATTAATTTGATTTTATATATAGCTGCTACCGTCATTGAATCGGTAATTTGTCCAGCTTCAACCATTTCATATACTTTTTCTAAAGGAATTTTTTGTAGTTGCAATTGTTCTGTTTCTTCTGGTTCTGCTGTTTTTTGTGTTAATGAAGTTGCTAAATATACTATTGCTAGTTCATCACTTACAGAATTAGATAAATGCATTGTTAGTAAAGGCTCCCAATTAGCCGCCACTAACCCTGTTTCTTCTAGCAATTCTCTCTTAGCCCCTTCTAGTGGATCAACCTCAATTAATCCTCCACCCTCGGGTATTTCCCAACTATACTGATCTAGAGGAAAACGAAATTGTCCAACAAGCCAGGTATTCAAAGATTCATCTAACACTACAACTCCAATGGCCGTATTTTTAAAATGTACTTTCCCATATATCCCTTTTCCACCTCCCGGATTAATAACATCGTACTCGGTTAATTGTATCCAGGGATTATCATAGATCTGTTTTGATGCTATTATTTTCCAGGGATTCGATTCAGGATTCATGATTGACTATTTCTAAAACTAACTGGTATTGATATCAACAAATAAATGAGTACTACAGCTGCCAATGTAAATTTGATAGTGGCAAAATAATGCGTCATCTGTAAAGAAACTACTGTAAAATTACCTGCTATTGTTTGCAACATCAATAAATTTTCTCCAATATCTAAAACACCTGTAACAACTGCCACTCTGGCTAATGTTAATCCAATAATTTTAAGATTTTGATTCTTCCATTTTGTAGAAACCGCTTCACAGGCAAGTGCTAGAAATGCTACATATGATACTATAAATAAAAAATCAATCCAGATATTCATTTTAGCAACAGACATATCCCACACTTCAGTTAATAATGCTACCTGCCTAGGTTGAGTTGCCATTTCTAACTCAACAATCCCCCTCGGACTTATATTTCTCTTAAGACTAGATCCTTGCCATTGAAGAGCAGCCATCATCAAAACACAAGCAAATGCTGCAACTATTAATTTCTGTCTCATATGTATTGAATATCATGTTAGGTAAGACACCCCTAAAAATAAAAAACCTCCGCTCAATTTGCGGAGGTTTTTTTATGTTTTTTAGAAACTACTAAATTCCGAAAGCAGTTTTCACCTTCCTCACATAATCCAATTTCTCCCAGGTAAACAATTCTACTTTCATAGATTTCTCTTTACCAGAAGGATCCTTGAATGTTTTAACCACCACTTCATTCTTGCGGCCCATATGTCCGTAAGCAGCAGTTTCGCTATACATCGGTGTTCTTAATTTCAATCTTTGTTCAATGAAGTAAGGACGCATATCGAAGATACTTTGAACGATCTTGCCAATCTGGCCGTCTGTCATTTTCACTTTAGCAGTTCCATAAGTGTTTACATTGATGCTCGTAGGTTTTGCAACCCCAATAGCATAAGACACTTGCACCAATACTTCGTCAGCCACACCTGCAGCTACTAAGTTCTTAGCGATATGTCTGGTAGCATAAGCAGCAGAACGGTCTACCTTACTTGGATCTTTACCACTGAATGCGCCACCACCGTGTGCACCTTTACCACCGTAAGTATCTACGATGATCTTGCGACCCGTTAAACCAGTGTCGCCATGTGGCCCACCAATTACAAACTTACCAGTTGGGTTGATATGATATTTGATATCCGCGTTGAATAATTTCGCGTATTTCTTGTATTTCTTTTTAACCCTTGGGATCAGAATATTGATAATATCGTCTTTGATCTTAGCCAACATTTTAGCTTCCTGATCAAAATCATCATGTTGGGTAGAAACTACGATGGCATCGATTCTAACGGGTTTGTTATTATCATCGTATTCCAAAGTAACCTGGCTTTTTGCATCCGGGCGTAAGTACTGGATCGCTTTGTTCTCGCGGCGTAAAGCTGCCAGTTCGATCAAGATTTTATGAGCAAGATCCAATGCCAATGGCATATAATCTTCTGTTTCATTAGTTGCATAACCAAACATCATACCCTGGTCTCCTGCTCCCTGATCTTCTTTTTTCTTCTTGTCAACACCCTGGTTGATATCAGCACTCTGCTCGTGAATAGCAGAAAGGATACCGCAGCTATTGGCTTCGAACATGTATTCGCTCTTGGTATAACCAATCTTGCGAATCACACCACGAGCAATTTCCTGCACATCTAAATACGCTTTTGACTTTACTTCTCCAGCCAGTATCACCTGACCAGTAGTAACTAAAGTTTCACAAGCCACTTTCGATTCTTTATCAAAAGCCAAGAAATTATCAATTAATGCATCAGAAATCTGATCGGCCACTTTATCAGGATGTCCTTCAGATACACTTTCGGAAGTAAACAAATAAGGCATAGATATTTTTTAGAATTTATGGATACAAATATATTGTATATGTTGGTTATATAATTTTAGAATAGACTATTCTTAGACGCATTCTAAACCTGGTATTATTACCTCCACCTAATCTTACTCTACCATTTGAAACAATGTTACCGTAATTTGGATTCATCATCCAGGTATACTTTGTAGCAGTATTAGGATAGGCATCAGAATAATAAAGTGAATCATTTGAAGGGGCAGTTAATATTAAATTAAAAGCTGTATCAGAACGAGTAGCTATTCCTTGAACATACCTGCTAATATTAAAATTATAAGCAGCAACCTGATCATAACCTTGCGTAGATTTATAGGTAATATACCCACCCATTTGACTAATATTTGGTCCGCTCAAAGTAGTTACTACAAAATCATTGGGGATATTTCTTTTGTGCATATACACACTATCATAAATACTTAACATTAAGTATCTAGGAGGGAGCATTTGATTATCTACTCCGGGATGTGCGTCATCAGGAACTTGTTCAGCAATAAATTCAGCACGATGGATAATTCTGTTACTCAAACTTTGCAAGCCTGGAACCCTAATTCTAACCCCAGTTCCTGGCATTGATTGCACATAAACAAGCGAATCAGCCTTAGGCGTTGTAGATAAATGTCCCACCACTTCTGATCCTGTTCTATTTCTAGTAATAAAGTTAGCGTGTCCAGAGGTTTGAGCATTGAATCTTAAATAGGATACTGTAGTATCTCTAACTGTGGATGCGCTTGTGGCAGTTGTATAGTACAACGCTAGTTTAGTATTTGTATCTGCAAGATTAATATTCACAAAAGCATTGGAAGAAGAAGATGGATCTGGGATGATTGCAAATCCGTTAAAGTAAGTTCTAAAAATAGAATCCGACTTATATGCATTTGTAGAATCATAATCCAAGATCATTCTTTTAGCAAAACTGCTATTTAATTTGATTCGAATTTGGTTATTGGTAACTTCAAATTTATTAATTACAGAATCACCTATTCTTCTTATATCGATGGTTTGAGTAGGTGCAAGGGCTGTAGAATTATAAGAAATAGGGAAAGCATTAGGATAATTTGCAGGATAGTCTCTAAACTGATCCATCAAACTATTAATCTCATAAACATTGAATTTCAATGGCTTAGTCGAGTCTCCATACGCACTTCGATAACTTAAAACCAAAACAGCAGAATCAACTTTAATACTATCCTTAGTGCCTGTCAGGTAATATGGATAGCTATTCGATGCTACTTCAAAAAAGATTGATCCAGTTGATTTTCCAAAAAGTGGATCATTAGTAATAGCCCCCAATACATGGGTATCAGATTTATATACTCTGATTGTATCAAGATCATCATAACTATCCGTTATCACAGAAAACGTGGTATCTAAAGTAGTAATTCCATCAACAGGAGGAATCAATCCAGAACCAACATCAGTTGTTGTAATACGCGTACAGCCTGAAAAAACAATTGCCGTTACGAAACAGCATACCAATAGCTTACGCATTGTAAAAAATGAATCCATTAGATAAAAATTACTTGCCCGCAAGGTCGTTGTACAATTCTAAATACTCTGTTAAATCAGAATCCCATCCTTTAAATGGAACTGTTTTTTTGCCTTTTACTTTAGAGAACTCATCCATCAATTTCTTTTCAATCGTATCCGAGCCAAAAGTAATGGCATCTGCATATGTGGCCCCACCTCTAAACATAGCAGTATTATTATTGTCTTTGAAGCTTTCCAAATCCTTTTCTTTGATATTTACATTGATAAGGGCTTTTTTCACGAAATCTGGTCCAAAATCTTCTGGAAAAGTATTTTGGCCTACTGTGAAAATAACTTTGCTATTTCCAAAAACAGGCTCCTTTTTATAGGCAGTTTTTATGTAAGCAGGAATTAAACCAGTCATCCAACCACTACAATGAATAATATCTGGAGGCCATCCAAATTTTTTCACAGT
This sequence comes from Bacteroidota bacterium, assembly GCA_037139075.1. GTDB lineage: Bacteria > Bacteroidota > Bacteroidia > Chitinophagales > Chitinophagaceae > Sediminibacterium. The sequence goes on along the minus strand of JBAXHC010000015.1, from coordinate 20,383 downwards.
TTCCAATGCACCTTTGCAAAAGAATATGGTTCTCAATGCGTTATCATCGAACCATGTCTCTGATTCATCATGAAAAATCTGTTTACGTTTAAAGAAATCTTCGTTTTCAAGGAAGTAAACCTGTAAACGAGCATTCGGCAATGAGGCCACTTTAATTTGTAGTGGGTAATCATCATTGTCGACCGACACGTTAATTCCTGAAAGGCGAACAACTTCGTGTAAACGATGTCTTCGTTCATTAATTACTCCAAATCTAGGCATGATACATCTCACTTCTAATCCTGTATCATTACTTTTAATAGCCAATTTGTTAATCACTTCTGCGAACTCTGTTAGTTCCAGATAAGGAGACATCTCCGTGGCTATGAATAAAATTCTTTTCTTTGTTGACATTATCACGCCATTTTAGCAAACTTGAAAATAATTTGCAAAGGTACTAAAAATAGATAGAAACTCAAGAGGAATAGAATTAGGGCCCCTCAATTCGAACAATTGTTCACTGAATAACCAAAAAAATCATTTTAAATAATTGTAAAGAGATTGCCTGAAGATGGGAAAAACACGATTATTAAAATTGCTTGCGTAACTTGCCCTAGAATGACCGCTACATGAAAAAAAGGCTTATTGCTCTATTAAAATATCTATTTTTCTTAGGAATTGGTGTATTTCTGGTTTGGTGGAGTTTGCACCAAATACCCAACGACAAATGGGGAGAATTTAAAGAGTCCCTCAGAACCGCTCGCTTCATCTTAATTGTGCCGGTATTTCTGATATTAACAATGAGTCATATATGTAGGGCCCTACGATGGAGGATTCTGATGAGTCCGATGGGATATAAACCCTCCTTTATCAATACTTTTTTTGCAGTAATGATTGGCTACTTAGCCAATTTGGCTGTTCCACGTTTGGGAGAAGTTCTGAAATGTACCATTTTAGCAAAGTATGAAAAAGTGCCTGCTGAGAAATTAGTAGGAACTATCGTTGCAGAAAGGGCTTTTGATATTATTTCACTTTTAATAGTGTTTATATTGGCCTTCATTTTGCAATTTGAAGTTGTTGGCGAATATGGAAAGCAACTCATTAAAGACCTTTTACACAATAAATCTGGGCATTTTTCGGCCAACAAACTATTTCTTGTTTTGGGAATTATTGTAATTCTATTAATAACAATAAGGGTTTGGTTCAAGCAGTTTGCTCATCTTAATATTGTAATACTTTTCAAAAAAATCCTTCGGGGGATTTGGGAAGGATTGAGCAGCGTCAACAAATTGCAAAATAAAGGGATGTTCTTTTTCTATAGCATTGCTATTTGGTCGCTTTATATTATTGGAACCTGGGTTGGATTATATGCCACACAAGGAACAGCTCAACTTGGTTTACAAGATGCAATTACTGCATTAGCATTTGCAAGTATTGGTATGATTATCACTCCAGGAGGCATTGGCGCTTATGCGTTCTTCATGGCTAAAGTGTTAGAAAAAAGCGATATTCCTTTTGAATTGGGTTTTGCAAATGGAACCTTACAATGGTTTGCTCAATTTATGATTGTATTAATCATTGGAACCATATGTGTAATCCTATTACCCATCTACAATAAAAACAAAACGCATGCGGGCAATTGATAGCATATCTCAAAAAATATCAACATTAAAAACACTTTCTTTTAAAATCGCAGCTTGGCGTGCCACTGGAAAAACAATATCGTTTACTAATGGTTGCTTTGACATTTTACATGAAGGACATATTTTTTCGTTATCACAGGCGGCTAAAGAAGCAGATCTATTAATTGTAGGCGTAAACAGTGATGCTAGTATAAAAAGATTAAAAGGAAAAGATCGTCCCATTAATCATGAAAAAAGCAGGGCTTTACTTTTAGCGAGTTTGGCAATCGTTGATGCAGTTGTAATTTTTGAAGAAGATACTCCTCTGGAACTTATTAAAGAAATCCTACCTGATTTTTTAGTAAAAGGTGGTGATTATACTGTTGATCAAATTGTTGGTGCTAAAGAAGTGATAGCAAATGGTGGCCAAGTAATCATCAATCCAATTGTTGAAGGCTTTTCAACAACAGGACTCATTCAACAAATAAAATCTTCCTACTCTTAAATTACCTTACAAAAACTTAACATATAAAAGTGACTCACTTTTATATTTTTGATTACACTACTTTTTAATATTATGGTTAAAAAACAGTTTATACAAAGAGATATTAGTTGGTTAAGTTTTAATGCAAGAGTATTGCAAGAAGCAAACGATCCATCTGTTCCTTTAAGCGCAAGGATTCGATTCCTTGGAATTTTTTCGAATAATAGTGATGAGTTTTTTAGGGTGAGAGTAGCAACTTTAAAAAGGATGATTGAGTTTGCAGAGGCTAAAAAAAAGCTCAATATGCATTTGGAAATAGCACCTCAAACTATTTTAGATGAAATTCAAACCATTGTTTTAAAACAGCAAAGTGAGTTTAATCGAATTTGGGAAGGGATATTAAAAGAGCTTAAAAAAGAAAAGATCTCCCTGGTAGATGAAAAACATCTCAATAAAGAACAACAAAATTTTGTACACAACTATTTTGATGAAGAAGTAAGGTCGAATATCATTCCTTTAATGATTGAAAGCCTACCACAACTACCCTATTTAAGAGACAAAAGTATTTATTTAGGTGTTGTTATGTCAAAACAAAGTTCAGCATACCGCCAAAAATATGCATTGATTGAAATTCCTGCAAAAGCAAATGGGCGCTTTGTAATATTACCCTCAAAAGCTGGTGAAACACAAATCATTTTATTGGAAGATATTATACGATTTAATCTTCCACATATTTTCTCCTATTTCGGATTCGATCATTTTGAATCGCATATTTTTAAAGTAACAAAAGATGCAGAGATTGATTTAGACAGTGATGTGAGCACCACGTTCGTAGAAAAAATTGAAAAAGGATTAAAAAATAGAAGAAAAGGAAAACCAGTTCGTTTTGTGTATGATAAAGAAATGGATGCTGGCTTATTGGAGTATCTCATTCGAAGGTTGAGTTTGAATAGAAAAAGTAATATTATCCCTGGAGGCCGCATACACAATTTCAGACATTTTATGGATTTCCCAGATGTTATTCAGGAGAAGAATTCCAGAAGGCCTTCCTTTACGCATCCTGAATTAAAAAGCAGTATGCGGGTTACTGATGTGGTTTTGAAAAAAGATATATTATTAAATTTCCCTTATCACTCATTTAATGCTTTGATTGATCTACTTCGTGAGGCAGCGATGGATCCAGATGTGAATAGTATCAAAATAACAGCCTATCGGTTAGCTTCCAATTCCAAAATCATTAATGCACTTATTAATGCTGCCAGAAATGGAAAAGAAGTTGTTGTTATGTTGGAATTAAAAGCAAGATTTGATGAAGAAGCCAACCTGGAATGGAAAAAAGTGTTGGAAGAAGAAGGTATCAAAGTTTTATTAGGTGTTCCAAAAATAAAAATACATGCGAAACTTTGTATCATTAAGAAAAGAAAAGGCACAAGCACTGTACAATATGGATTTGTGAGCACAGGGAATTTAAATGAAAGTACTTCTAAAGTTTACAGTGACCATTGTTTACTTACAAGTAATAGAAATGTAATGGCTGATATTAATCGCATTTTCCGATATCTAGAAAACTGGAAAAATGGCACATTACCATTACAGGCTTGCAAAACATTAATGGTGTGCCCCAATAATATGCGCAAAGAAATTGTTAGTCATATTAATAAAGAAATTAAATCAGCAAAAGCTGGAAAGCCGGCACAAATTATTTTAAAGGTAAATTCGCTAAGCGATGATTTATTAATCACCAAACTCTATGAAGCCGCAACTGCTGGAGTAGAAATTAAAATGGTGGTAAGAGGAATTTTTTGTGCCTTATTAGAAAATAAGAAATTTAAAAAACAACCAACTGCAGTAAGTATTGTTGACGAGTATCTGGAACATGCTAGAGTCTTGATTTTTCATAATTCAGGCAATGAAAAAGTATATCTCTCAAGTGCCGACTGGATGGTTAGAAACTTAGATCATCGTGTAGAAGCAGCTATCCCAATCATAAATCCCGAATTACAAAAGGAATTAAAAGATATTATCCACATACAATTAAGAGATAACGTAAAAGCCAGGATTCTCAATAACGAATTAACTAACAACTATGTACCTTACGATGGCAAAAAGAAAATAAGATCTCAAATTGAGACTTATAATTACCTGATCAAGAAAAATATTGCAACAAGTGAAGTTAGCCGCCATTGATATAGGAAGTAACGCAGCAAGGCTATTGATAGTTGAAATCACTAACGATAAATATGGCAACCCGGTTTTCAATAAACTAAATTTAGTTAGGGTACCATTAAGACTTGGATTTGATGTATTTGATTCTGGGGAAATCTCTAAAGAAAAAAGAGGCATGATTCTCCAGACGATGAAGGCTTATACACATTTGATGAAAGCATATGGAGTAACGGATACCATTGCTTGTGCCACATCTGCTATGCGTGATGCTAGTAATAGTAGTGATATTATTCGGAAAATAAAAATGGAGACGGGACTGAATATTGAAGTAATTACAGGCGAATTTGAAGCATCTTTGATTTATGAGAACCATATTGCAGAAACGATGGATACAGATCATAGTTATTTGTATATCGACGTGGGTGGTGGTAGTACAGAGTTAACTTTCTTTGCTGAAGGGAAATTAGTTTTCAAACAATCCTTTAATATTGGAACTATCCGTTTATTAAAGGATATGGTTACGGATTCCAAATGGACAGAGATAAAAGACTTTATCAAAAATAAAACGAAAGGTTATAAAAAAATAGTTGCAATTGGTACAGGCGGTAACATCAATAAAGTTTTTTCTCTAAGTAAAAAGAAAGATGGAAAGCCATTGAGTATTGAACTATTAAAAGACTATTGCAAAGAGATTTCTAGTTTTTCACTGGAAGACAGAATCAATGTGTATAAACTTCGTCCTGATAGAGCCGATGTAATTGTACCTGCTCTTCAAATCTATATTAATATTATGCGGTGGTCTGATGCTGAAGAAATTTATGTTCCTAAAATAGGTTTGGCTGACGGTTTGATTCAACATTTATATAGTGAACTTAGTGCAAAAGCCTAAAATGGCTTACTGGCACAATTCACCGATAACAGGCATTATTTCACCCATATTCCCTTTTCAGCCACAGTTCCTTGAATACATTTGCATCAGTGAATAATTTCTAAAACAACAATACCTGCCTTTGCTTAATCAAAATAAGAAAATAGTATCCGTTATAGCACATTTAGCAGCATGGGCTTGTTTTTTTGCACTACCCTATTTAGTATTTTTTCCAAGGATGCTGGATTCTCAGTTTACTATGAGCAATCACTTGATTGCTACCATTATATGTAATAATGTGTTTTTAGTACTGTTTTATTATTTCAATACACAATTTTTGATCCCAAAATTATTAATGAAAGAAAAATGGGGAATCTATATTTTTTCAATCATTTCTTTATTATTGATTTTTCTTTTCCTTCCAAAATATATTGCTGGTTTAATAGCTAGTCCTGAAATCCACCCTCTCATAGATACAAATAACTCAAAAGTTCCTAGTCACCCAAGAGGTAGAAGAAGAGGCACTATAGATGCTTATAATATTGCCATATTCTTTCTTGTATTTACGGTTGGAACTTGTATTGCCGTGATTCAGAGATGGCTTATTACAGAAGAAAATAGAAAAGAAACAGAGAGCCAAAGGGTAAATACAGAACTGTCATTTTTGAAATCGCAGATTAATCCACACTTCTTTTTTAATACTTTGAATAATATTTATTCTTTAGCCATTATCAGGAGTGAAAAAACGGCACCTGCAGTGATGAAGCTTTCATACATCATGAGGTATATTTTAACTGAAACAACACAAGATTTGGTGCCCTTACAAAATGAAGTTGATTTTGTAAATAATTATATTGAATTACAACAGGTGCGCCTCACTGACAAAACCAAAATTATTTTTAATGCCAGTGGAGATATTGAAAATAAACTTATTGCCCCTTTAATATTCATTCCATTTGTAGAAAATGCTTTTAAATATGGCATTAGCACCAAACTAGATTCTACTATTGAAATAAAGCTTGATGCACTAGAAAACAAAATTGTATTCGAAGTCAGTAATTATATTATTCCATCAGAAAATAATATGCTTGAAAATACGGGCATTGGTATCAACAATGTAAAAAGAAGATTGGAATTGATGTATCCAGGTAAGCATATTCTTACTCACACAATTCTGGAAAACCATTATTATGTTCATTTAGAGATTCAACTAATATGATACACTGTATTGCAATAGACGATGAGCCTTTAGCGCTTCAACTAATTAATGAATATTGTGGAAAGATTTCTTTTCTTCAGTTAGAAAAAGTATTTACCAATACTGATGAAGCCAGAGCATGGCTGTCTCAAAATAAAGTAGATCTATTATTTCTTGATATTCAAATGCCTGATGTAAACGGGCTCCAATTTTATAAAAGCCTTAATGATAAACCACTTGTCATTTTCACTACTGCGTATAAGGATTTTGCAGTAGAAGGCTTTAATGTTGACGCAATAGATTATTTATTAAAGCCTTTTGAATACGACCGTTTTCTAAAGGCAGTTTATAAATCAAAAGAATACCTAGAATTTTTAAGCTCACAGGAATTGCAGCTAAATTCAATTTTCGTAAAAGTGAATTACGAAATAATGAAGATAAACTTAAAAGACATTGAGCTGATTGAAGCCCTTGATGATTATATTAAACTTTATATCAAGCCAAACCCTGTTTTAACTTTAATGACATTAAAAAGTATTCAAGAAAGGTTGCCTGTAAGGGATTTCGCCAGGGTTCATCGGTCATTCATAGTTCCTTTGAATAAAATTGAAAAATTTAGCAAAACCAAATTAGTGGTGGCGGGAAAAGAAATACCAATTGGAAGTAGTTATAGTCACGTATATGATCAGTTATTGGAACTTTCACACAAATAAGTTCCAGATTAAGCTTTAGTTATCACTTTTAGAAGTCAGCCAATCCCCTACCTTTGGCAAAATTATTTGTATGGACTTTTTAAAAGATCTTGGAATATTTCCTCAAAACAAAGGTGTTTCTACTGGCACCAAATGGATAGAAAGTAATGCAGCTGTTATTGAATCTTTTTCACCTGTGAATGGAGCATTCATTGCTTCAGTAAGTACCACTGAAAAAAATGCTTACGAAAATCTAATTCAAACATCACAGGAAGCATTTAAAGAATGGCGTAATTGGCCTGCTCCTAAAAGAGGTGAGATAGTAAGGCAGGTTGGCGAAGCTTTACGCATTAACAAAGCATCTCTAGGTAAACTTGTAAGTTATGAAATGGGTAAAAGTTTACAAGAAGGATTAGGTGAAGTTCAAGAAATGATTGATATATGTGATTTTGCAGTTGGACTTTCAAGACAATTATATGGTTTAACCATGCATAGTGAAAGGCCTTCCCACCGAATGTATGAACAATGGCATCCATTAGGCATAGTTGGCATTATTTCTGCTTTTAATTTTCCGGTAGCTGTATGGAGCTGGAATGCTGCTCTAGCTTGGGTATGTGGAAATACAACGGTATGGAAACCTAGCGAAAAAACACCACTATGTGGAATAGCTATTTTTGAAATTGTAAAAGAAGTATTTACAAAGAACCATGTGCCGGAAGGCGTTAATTGTCTGGCTCAGGGTGGCAGAGAATTGGGAGAATGGATGAGTAAAGATGAAAGAATATCATTAATCTCTGCAACTGGAAGTACCAGAATGGGCAAAGCTGTTAGTGCTGCAGTAGGTGCACGGTTAGGAAAAAGTATTTTGGAATTAGGAGGCAATAACGCTATAATCATTTCAGAACACGCTGATCTTGACATGTCTCTTATTGGTGCTGTATTCGGGGCTGTTGGAACTGCTGGTCAAAGATGTACAAGTACAAGAAGATTAATCATTCATGAAAAAGTATATGATCAATTTAAGGCGAAACTTGTAAAAGCCTATCACCAAATAAAAATAGGTGATCCTTTAGATTCTAATAATCATATGGGACCCTTAATTGATAAGGATGCTGTAAATATGTATGTACAAGCAATAGAGGAAGGAAAAAAACAAGGCTGTAATTTTATTGTTGAAGGAGCTTTACTTTCCGGTCCCGGATTTGAAAGCGGGTGTTATGTTAAACCATGTATCGCGGAAGCGAAAAACAATTATGCTATTGTACAACATGAAACCTTTGCTCCCATTTTATATTTGATGAAATACAGTACACTAGAAGAAGCTATTGCCCTTCAAAATGGGGTGCCACAAGGACTTTCTTCTGCGATTATGACTTTAAACATGAGAGAAGCCGAAAAATTCTTATCTCAAACCGGAAGTGATTGTGGCATTGCAAATGTAAATATAGGCACTAGTGGTGCAGAAATTGGTGGTGCATTTGGTGGTGAGAAAGAAACTGGAGGTGGAAGAGAAAGTGGTAGTGATGCTTGGAAAGCCTATATGCGAAGACAAACAAATACGATCAATTGGAGTGATAAATTACCTTTAGCACAAGGTATTAAATTCGACTTTTAAGAGGCCTTAGTATAAATAGTAAAGCCGTCCCGAATATGGGACGGCTTTACTATTTATATTAAGATCTATTTTGCAAAAAATATTTTAAAACTTGTTCCTTTACCGAGTTCACTTTCAACTTCAACCCTTCCTCCCATCGCATCAATTTGATTTTTAGTAATGAATAAGCCAATGCCCCTTGCATCAGGATTATTATTAAAGGTCTTATACATTCCAAAGAGTTTATCACCATTCTTCTTCATATCAATTCCGATACCATTATCAGAAACTTTGAAAATCATATAATCACTTTCATGAAATACTGTAAGTTCAATTCTGGGTTGTCGTTCAGGTGAACTATATTTTATTGCATTAGAAATAAAATTCAATACTACACTTTCTAAATAAGCTGGGTTATATTTTACCAACGTATTTTCCGGAACTTCATTTAATATAAGTACGTTCTTTTGAATGATCTGTTCACTTAATATTCCCAGCGCTTGTAGTATGTATTCCCTTAAATTAAGAGGTTCAATAACCATATTCATGTTATTCCTAATAGAAACAACTTCATTTAAGTTATACAAGGTATCATTCAATGATAACGACACCCGCTTAAGGTGTTGCAATAACTCACCTTTTTCTGCAACCGTATCTTCTTTTTCAAGGAAATTGAGTATGGATATGATGTTACTTGTATGAGACCGAAGATTATGAGAAACGATATATGAAAAATTAAGCAACCTTTTGTTTTGTTCATTCACCAGACTAAACGACTTGTTTAATTCAAATTCGGCATTTTTAGTTTGGGTTATATCTCTTTGTATCGCAATGTATTGATATATCTTTTTATTGATGTCAACAAAAGGTACAATGGTGCAGTCAACCCAGAAATAATGTTCACTACTATTTTTGTTTCTGATTTCACCTTTCCAGATATTTCCGTTTTCAATAGTACTCCACATTTCCGCAAAAAAGGCCTCACTATGATAACCAGACTCCAAAAAGCTTAAGTTTTTACCTAACAATTCATCTAGTGAATACTCAGTAGCCTTTAAACAATTTTCATTAGCGTAAGTGATTAAACCGTTTTCATCAGTTATCATTACAATAGATGACTCATCTAATGCTAATTTATAATCAGTTATTTCTTTAACTACTTTACTCAAATGAATTTCTTTGAGTTTAGATTCGTTAATATCTTCTAATGCCATTACAATACCAGAAGCGACTGATTTCTTATTGAAAACAGGGAACATACTCATCTTATACCATCTGTCAGATTCATCTGGTTGAATATAATTAATTTCATAGCTGATTGTTTCGCCCTCAAGTACTGAGTTCAAAGCAGATGCTAATATAGGTTGCCTTTCTTCTGAGAAATATAATACTGAAAAAGTATGCAGATATAATGTTTTATGTAAGTCTTCCTGAGCAAATTTTTGCATCATTGAATTGAAAGAAACAATAAACAAATCAGCATCTAATAAAGCATACCCAATATTTGTGTTTTCAAAAATGGTTCTTAAATTATCTTCTGATTGCTGCAATGCTTCATCAATCCTTTTACGTTCAGTTACATCTTGCATAACTGCCAAATACCTGATTTCATTCTGATCTGGTGATTTTTCAATAATGGTGGATACAAGCACATCCATTACCTCTCCATTGCGTTTTATTACTTGATATGGAATATCAAAATCATAACCTCGTTTAATTAATTCAGGAATTCTTACTTTAATTGAATCCTTATATGATGCTTTGGTAAAAAAGTCACTAATATTTTTTCCAATAATCTGCATCCTTTGATAGCCAAGTTTCGCTAACCAATAATCGCTCACGCTAACAAAGTCACCATTTTGATTTAAAGAATGAAGCATTACTGGTGTTCGATTGTACAACGATCGAAAACGTTCTTCATTTTGAATTAAAAGTAATTCTGATTTTTTCCTTTCTGAAATATCTATAAATCCTGAAAGCAACATCTTTTCACCCTTCCATATTATCTTTTCAGAAGAAACTAAACAATTTGCGATTGTGCCATCTTTTTTCTTAATTCTTAATTCCAAATTTTTTACAGAACCTTTTTCATGCATGATTGATAAGAATAAGTCCCTTTCAAAATTGTACGCATAAAAGTCAGTTGTATACATGCCAACTAAATCCACTTCATCTGCTTCAGCTAAAATTTGAAGCTCCTTATTTACCATTATTATTAGCCCGTCTTCTGGCCTAGCTATTAACATAGCAGTGGGTGCATGATTGAAAATTGTTAACAGATTTGTTTCACTTTCTTTAATCTTGTTTTTCTCTACGGTAACCTCTTTTGACCTAATAGCAACCCCAACAAACTTATTTTTTGAATCTTTGATTCCTGTAAAACTATCAATCCACAAACCCTGAACACCACCATAATATCTTATCTGTTCAATTTCTGAATCATCGCCATTAAATGCCATTGCAATATGTTGTGAAAAAGCATTTTGATTCTCCTCAGTAATAAATTTTAAAATGTTTTCACCTTTAATTAATGTCTCATTAAAATTTATGTTAATGAACTTCTCAAATAGTTTATTGAAACTTTTTATGATATTCGACTTATCAATAAAACAGAATAAAATATTTGAACTTGTAGAATAGGCCAGTAAATCATTCCCCCAAGAATTTAACTGAACTTCAATATCCAATAAACCATGAATTTGTTTGGCAATTATTTTTAATTGATTCAATTGCTTATCAGAAAAATCTCTTGAAACAAAATCAGCAATTTCAAATACTCCTATTACTTCTTCAAATTCATTAATCAATGGTATTCCGGCGTAAAAAAGAAATTGAGAATATGGGCTTTTAAATAGGTCTACATTAAATGAATCTTTATTAGAAAAATCAGATATGATTAATGGGATCTTTTTTTTGATGCAATAATTCGCAAATGGATTTACATCAGGAAGCTCATTAAACCCAATTCCTTGTAGATAATTATAATGAAGTTTCGGGTTGTCAAAGCAGCTTATGGAAAGAAATGGTGTTTCAAAAATTTGATTGGTCAATTCTATTAGATGCACAAATACGGAAGAGTTTTCAATTTGATCACCCTTTTTAAAAAGTTCTTTATTAATAAGTTGTTTTACCATACCTACATCTGTTAAACAAGACTTGTTACAACTTGAATTTAAAACACATTATAAATTTAAGATATTTTTAGAGATAACCACTAATATTTCAATACTGAATACCCTTTCAGTGAATAATTAGTAATAGTTGTAATTGCAGATAACGCAATAGTAACTTCAGGTGCTAATTGATGGTAATCAATATTCCTTTTTAAAATGGTTTGTCCACAAATGAAAATTTTAATGCCGGCTTTCCCCAAAGCTTCAATTAAGGGCAAATTAGGATTGTCGACCGAAAACTTTTGTTTATAGGTCGAATTATTCATTAAATTAAAGGCAGCAGCCCCATGTACCACCAAAACTACATCCAGGTTCTTTTCGGGAACGCCCCCTAAAATATGCAGATTAAGAATTTTAGCCACATTTTCTATGCCTTCATTCATTAATTCTGGTTTTTCACTTGCAGAATTAACATCCACCAATATTTTGTATTTAAAATCCGGATTGGGCTTTTCAACAGCAAAAGGCACATCATAAACTGCCCCAAATCCTTTCACCAATGGAGTTGATTTTTCCTGAGCAGCCGCATTTAGAAATACAAAAAACAACAAAAATAATAATGGATTTTTCATAATAAACTTTGATGTAAAATAAGGAATTATAGGGTATTATATTTTTGTATATTCATTCAAATTTACTTTTATGAAGAGAAAAATTTTTATTGTCCTAACAGGTTTTTTAATTTTATCCTTTTCAACAATTTCAGGCCAATCAGTAAAATCTACAGACAGCTACTACCAAACCAGTGATGTACAACCCCTAATGCAACATTATGAGGCTGACAAAGGCAGCCTAACCAGGTTTTACACCATCTCAAACTCTCCAGAACGAAGAATTCGTTTAATCGCTTTTAATAAAGATTATTTGACTCAATTAGAGGAATTGAATTTCGATAAAATGAAAACCGACTCAAAAGTCGATTATATTTTACTGAAACGTCAAATCAATAATGAACTATTCCTTTTAGAAAAAGAAGCAGAAGAGGTTCAAAACATTAAACAATACTTTCCTTTCGCGAATAACATTTATGAGTTAGAAAAAAATCGCAGAAGAGGTGCACATATAAATAGTATAGAATTATCAAGGCAATTATTAGACTGGCAAAAACAAATTCAAAGTTTAACCACTAAAATTACTAATGTAGATAAATTTGATCTAAAACTTGCATTAAGAGCCGAATCTACAGCTCTTGGCTTGAAGCAGGCCCTGAAGTCGGTTTTTGAATTTTATTACGGCTATGATCCTGAATTTACCTTTTGGATTCAACAACCTTATAAAAATCTTGATTCAACATTGAGTGCATATGCCGTTCTTTTAAAAAGCAAAGGGAATAAAGAAAGTTTACAAAAGCCAGATGCAAGTGGAATCATTGGCAACCCAATAGGCAGAGAGGAACTAATAAGGCAATTACAATTTGAAATGATCAATTATACCCCCGAGGAATTAGTTGATATAGCCAATAAAGAATTTGCATGGTGCGATGCTGAAATGTTGAAAGCTTCTCAAGAAATGGGTTTCGGGAATGATTGGAAAGCTGCATTAGAAAAAGTTAAAAACAGTTATGTACCAGTAGGTCAGCAACCTGAAATGATCATGGATTTGTATAATCAGTCAATAGATTTTATTAAAAAACATGATTTAGTTACCATCCCCCCTATTGCAGAAGAAACATGGAGAATGGTGATGATGTCTCCAAAACAACAATTGGTTAGTCCCTTTTTTCTAGGTGGCGAACAACTTATGATTTCGTATCCCACTAATACGATGGACGAAGATGCAAAGCTGATGAGTATGCGTGGAAACAATCCCCATTTTTCAAGAGCCACTGTTCATCATGAATTAATTGCAGGGCATCATTTGCAAGGATTTATGAATGACAGATACAAACCCTATCGAAATTATTTTACTCCTTTTTGGACAGAGGGATGGTCATTATATTGGGAATTCATTTTATGGGATATGAATTTTCCTAGATCCCCAGAAGATAGAGTAGGTATGCTATTTTGGCGTATGCATCGCTGTGCCAGAATAATATTTTCACTCAATTATCATTTAAATAATTGGACGCCACAAGAGTGTATCGACTTCTTAGTAAATCGTGTTGGTCATGAACGAGCAAATGCTGAAGGAGAAGTAAGGCGATCTTTTACAGGTGGATATGGGCCTTTATACCAATTAGCATATATGACCGGTGCTTTTCAATTTTATGAGTTAAAAAAAGAATTGGTTGATAGCAAAAAAATGACCTACAAACAATTTCACGATGCCGTTCTCAAAGAAAACAATATGCCTGTTGAAATGGTAAGAGCCATTTTATTAAAACAGGATTTAAAAAAAGATTATAAAACCAACTGGCGGTTTTATAATCGCTAAATTATTTCCCGAACTTTTTCTTTAATAAAGTCAACGCATCATTTACACTTAAGTCTGCTAAGTCCTGTTCCTTTTTGGGAACAGGCTTTACACTTTGCGAAGTATTGGACCGATTGACTTTTTGTTCTCTTGATGGGGCATCTTTCGTTTGTTTGATAGAAAGCGCAATTCGTTTACGAGCAATGTCAACTTCCAATACTTTCACTTGTACTTTGTCGTTCAGCTTCAACACTTCATTAGGATCTGTAATATATTGATGTGCTATTTCACTAACATGTACTAATCCGTCTTGTTTTACCCCAATATCAACGAATGCACCAAACCTTGTAATATTTGTAACTACACCAGGCACAATCATCCCAAGCTGCACATCTTCAATTTTATAGATACTGGCATATTCAAATTCTTCGAGTTCTGATCTGGGATCCAAACCTGGTTTTTTCAACTCATTCAAAACATCTTTGATTGTTAATTCACCTAATTGTTCTGACACATACTTCTTTGGATCAATTTTATTCAGAAGTGTTTCATTTGCAATTAAGGTTTTTATTTCAATCCCTAAATCAGCAGCCATTTTTTCAATCACAGGATAAGCTTCCGGATGAACAGCACTTTGATCTAAAGGATTTGCACCATTCTGAATGCGTAAAAACCCGGCGCATTGTTCAAAGGCTTTTCCTCCTAATCGTGTTACTTTTAATAATTGACTCCTGTCTGTAAATTTTCCTATCTCTGAACGATAACGAACAATGTTTTCAGCTAACCCAGAGCCGATGCCACTTACATAACTTAATAAATGTTTACTGGCAGTATTCAAATTCACACCTACGCTATTTACGCAACTAACAACAGTTTGATCAAGCTTTTCTTTAAGCCTAAACTGATTCACATCGTGTTGATACTGCCCTACCCCAATACTCTTGGGATCAATTTTTACTAATTCAGCAAGAGGATCCATTAAACGTCTACCAATACTAACGGCTCCTCGTATTGTAATATCCTGATCCGGAAATTCTTCTCTTGCTATTTCAGAAGCGGAATAGATGGAAGCACCATCTTCGTTTACCAGAAAAATGGGAAGCCCCAATTGAATTTTTTTAATGAATTGTTCTGTTTCTCTTCCTGCAGTTCCATCTCCAATTGCAATAACCTCAATTTGATATTGCTTTACTAATTCTTTGATTTTATATTCCCCATCTGATAATCTGCTTGCTTCGTGTATATAAATTAAATCAGTTTTTTGCAGTTCTCCTTTCTCGTCCAAGCAAACTACTTTGCAACCTGTTCGGTACCCAGGATCTATAGCCAATATCTTTTTACTCCCCAATGGAGAACTCAACAACAATTGACGAAGATTTTCAGCAAATACAGCTATCGCTTCTTCATCTGCTGTTTGTTTTAAAGCAGACCTAAATTCAGATTCTAAGCTTGGTTGCAAAAGTCTGCGATATGCATCTTTAATAGCTTTTCTAAGTTGATCGCCCGACTCAGACATGCCCTTTATATACAAAGTTTCAATCAAAGCCAGTGCATCATCCTCAGATGGCAAAATACTCATTCTTAGAAAGCCTTCTAAAAAGCCTCTTAGCACAGCTAGAATTCTATGTGAAGGAATTTTATGAATTGGCTCAGAAAAATCAAAATAGTCTTTGTACTTAATCCCTTCCGACTCTTTTCCAGATAATACTTTGCTATACAACAAAGCTCCATCTTCAAACAGTCTTCTCATTTTAGCCCTTACTTGTGCATCTTCATTAATCGTTTCGGCAATAATATCCCTGGCGCCTTGTAAGGCATCTTCTATTGTTAATACTTTTTCATTGATGTATTTCTCAGCAGTTGCAATTACGCTAATCGAAGTTTGCTCTAATATAAATAACGCTAATGGCTCTAATCCATTTTCTCTTGCAGCCTGAGCTTTTGTTTTTCTTTTGGGCTTATAGGGTAAATAAATATCTTCTAATTCAGATAAAGTTGTTGCTCCATTCAATTTTTTCTGAATGGCATCAGTCATTTTATCTTGTTCTGTAATCGTTTTTTCTATAAATGTTTTTCTTTCAAAAAACTCTTTAAATGATTTTGATTCATCTTGAATATTTTGAATTTGCACTTCATCCAATCCCCCTGTTTTATCCTTTCTATATCGGGCAATAAAAGGAATCGTAGCAGTTTCATTTAAAAGTTCAAGAACCGCTTCCACCTGATTCAAACGAATACTTAATTTGGAAGCAATCAAAGGAGCAAAAGCCATCATAATAATAATATTAACCAGTAGAAAAATTCTTTAAGGGATGCGAATGTATGTGCTTGAATGGAAAAGAAAAAATAGAAGATATTAACAATTAAACCTTCTGATTTGAAAAATAATTACGCAATTTTTATCACTTTGGCAGGGTATCTTTCTACAAAATTACGTATCATAGATTTGATAACTTCGTTCTCAGGATATTCAGTTAATAATGATTTGATTGCATTCAATTCAGTTATCTCTAATTGTTTATCGATAGAACCCATTCCATAAAAACGCCCATCCTCAATCAATACACAATTGTTTTTTTCCCTAATTAAATAAGTCTCCTTTTTTGATTGTATCCAATGAATCGCAGACATTACTGATAAATTATATTCATCCGCATCTGGATATTCAGTTAAAGCAGATTGATCAAGAAAACAGAGTACAGGATGTAACTGAAAATCGCGAACCAATTTCCATAACATGCGATGAGCATCTGCCAACATTGAAAAACTTGCAATTGGTTGTGTATGTTTTACTTTCTTATCAATTGCCAAACGAAAAAAACCTCGGCTATCTTCGAAATGATATATTCCCCAAAGCTGTTCGTATCTTTTTTGACTCTTATTATGTATTGGCCATAACCTTTTAATTTCAACACTTTCTAAAAGAGATGCAGCAAACTCAGTTGGACAAACTTGAAAACTGATCGAATAAATACTTCTTAGAAAATCTTGTCTTTTCTTGCTGATATCTAAACCAGTAAAATGACTCACCACTCTTTTTTGTAAACACTTCGCCTTGCCTACATAAATCACCTTCTCTTTGATGTCTTTAAAATAGTAGACCCCTGGATCCTTTGGTAAATCTTTGACATGTTGTTCCGGTAAATTCGGAGGCAATATCTGCATCCTATTTTCTTTCTTAAGCATGTCTTTAATAACATGCATTCCATCTTTTTCTTGAATCAGTTGCATAACCTGAGCAGTTGCTAATGCATCACCTCCCGCTCTATGTCTATCTTCAATTCTAATGCCAAGTTCACGCGTTAAATGCCCTAATCCATATTTTTTAAAACCCGGAAAAACTTTTCTACTCATTCGAATAGTACAAAGTTTGGGTGTTTGTAAATGATAGCCCGCCCGCTGCAAATGATGTTTTACAAATGAAAAATCGAAATTCACATTATGTGCAACAAAAATCCGTCCTTGCAAAAGTTCATTAATCTTTTCGGCAACTAATTCAAAGGAAGGTGCTTTGGCAACCATTGCATCTGAGATCCCTGTCATATTTGCAATAAATGGAGGGATAAGTTGATGAGGGTTTACCAAAGTTGAGTACTTCCCTTCTATTTCCTTACCATCCATTAATACAATTGCAATTTCAGTAATTCCATGTTGCTCTGGGAACCCACCTGTTGTTTCTATATCTACTACCGCAAATCGCATTTAGTCCTTTCTATTAATGATTACAATTCTGTTTAATTAATTCCTTTCTCTTCCACGTCCTTTAAATCTTTAAAATCCATGGTTCTCACATGAATATCTTGCTGAGGAAAAGGTATCGTTATATTATTCTTTTTAAAGCAATCAAAAATTTCCAAAAGTACAGCGCTTTTTAAAGCCGCCCATGAATCAAAGTCATTGGTCCAAACAAGTACCCTGAAATTCACAGAACTACTTGAAAACTCATGTAATAATACAGCAGGCTTAGGAAATTCAATAATTTCTTTATGATGATTCACTAACTCAATTAATAATTGCTGAACCAGATTCAAATCTGATTCATATGCAACACCAATTATGATTTCAATTCTACGAAATGTATTAGTAAGTGTCCAGTTAGTAATTTGCTTTGAAATAAACTCTCCGTTGGGCACTACTAAATCAGCCCCGTCATAAGTAGTGATTTTACTGCTTCTGATCCCAATTTCCTTAACCGTACCTATATGATTTTCAATTTCAATAACATCCCCAATTTGCATTGGCTTTTCAAATGCTAATACGATTCCAGATACCAGATTATTGATAATATTTTGCAATCCAAAACCAATACCTACACCTAAAGCTCCAATAATAATTGTGATTTTGTCGATTGGAATCCCAGAAGCTGCAAAAGCAATAAAAATTCCAATTGTAAAAACTGCTAACCTTAGAAGCAATACCCAGGAGCCATTTTTATTTTTTTTATTAGTTGCGAATTGACCAGAGCTACCAAAGAAATAAGTTAGCAACTTAGAAATAATAGTGGATATATATATAATGATTACAAAGAGAAAAATATGTCCAAGTGAAAATTTGAAGTCCCCCACTTCTATATCGTATGCTAAAATTACTTTCGTATTATTTATGATAAAATCATAAAGACTCAATGTGTATAGAAATATTAGCATCCATAATATTCCAAGTACAAAATAAATTGTTTTTCTAAACTTTTTTCTTAGCTCATGATATTTCAAAAGAGAAGCAAATTGAGAATTTTTATGCACTTCAAAATTCAAGTATAAAATTTCAAATATTATTGATTCCAAAAGGTCAAGTGAAAGAGCATAAATTATTCCAACAACAGCTGATCCAGTAAAAATCTTAGCCAGGGTAATTCTACCCAATAAATTCATCACAATTGCCAAAACATGAAGTACTAGAAAAAGTGTAATAAGCCAACTATAATAATCAGCATATTTATTCTTTTCCTTTGAAATTACTTTTCTTAAATTAATTGCGAGTACAATTGCCGAAATATTTAGTATCAGCAAGATCCATCTTTCTAAAAGAGCAGATTCAATTAAAATGGCGTCTATACCAGCCAACAAGAATATGATCATGAAATAGATCCATGACCGTTTAAATTCAGCAGTCCATGTATCCCAAACTAATATGGAATAAAATATACTTAATAAAGTGATCAAAATTTGTAAATAAGATACTGGAGGAGTATCATATAGTAATGGCGAAAATAAAAAACCAATAAATACTACTACAACCCAAACACCTTTACCCAAATATTTTAACTGAGACAACACATGCTCATCGTTTCCCTTTTTTACTTTTTTATAGGTCCAATACAACCAAATAAAAATCGCCAGAATCCAAATCAAGTTATAAAAAATAACTTCTGAAGTTACCGTAAAATAGAAGGGAACTAAATAATAGGCACGCAAGAAAGAATCACTGATTACTTCAGTGAATGTTTTTATGTATTGGCTTCCACTTGCAAAAAATAAATAAGGTTCCTCTTTGCTAAACAATCTTTTCTTATAATTAGTGATTTCAAAGTCAACTTCATCTAATAAATCGCTAATTTCAAAGGAAAGGCCCACTACTCTATTTTCCAGAAATCCCATTTTATGAAATGCCACTTTTGAACTACTATCTGCTTTTTTCCATTTTTCACTAAGTGTATTAATCTTCTTTAGATACATTTCCAGCAAAACAGAATCCTCAGTCATACGAACGATCGAAGCCTCTTTAGCTACTTTATTAATATTTACAGTAAGATCAGCAAGCTGACTATTATAATTCAAAAGTGTTTCTTCCCAATCGTGCAATTGTTTTTTCAATTGCTTGAGTACTACTTTACTCGAAGTGAGGTTTCGAAAATTATAATATTGACTATTATTAATATTGTTTTTAATAAACGAAACCAATCGTTCATTATTTGGTAATTGTGCTGCAATTAAGCTGGTATCATAACCCCTTTTTAAAATGGCGTTAGATCGATTCAATATTTCGGTAAACTCTTCCAAATGAGCTAGGAAGCCTCCTTTTATACTGTCGAGATTGATGGGGTATTTTTTTGATAGGCTATCATTTATTTGAATACTGTCTTTTTGTAAAATAATTGAATCTTTACGATTTTGCGCTACAGACAAAAGCGGAAAGATGAATATAAAAAATACAATTATTAATAAATTGAAATGCTTAGAGCTCATAAAAGCAGTTAATATAATAAAACTAAGAAAATTAGTTAAACGGCTGTAATAAAATGATCATTTCACCTAC
>JBAXHC010000014.1:0-46156 GCA_037139075.1 Bacteroidota bacterium | reverse complement strand
AAGTGCAAAACGGTA
This sequence comes from Bacteroidota bacterium, assembly GCA_037139075.1. GTDB lineage: Bacteria > Bacteroidota > Bacteroidia > Chitinophagales > Chitinophagaceae > Sediminibacterium. The sequence goes on along the minus strand of JBAXHC010000014.1, from coordinate 46,141 downwards.
AAAAAGTAATGCGCGAAAAAAACTATTTTCCTGGTTATGTGATGATGGAAGTTCAGGATGGCAAATTATCAGATGATATTGTGCAACATATCAGCAATATCAGTAACGTAATGCACTTCTTAACGGATGGTAAAGGATCTAAAGGAAATATTATTTCTCTTCGCAAAAGTGAAGTGAATAAAATGCTAGGCAAGGTAGATGAGATGAACGACCTTGGCGGTATCAGCATGAGTGAACCATTTATTGTTGGTGAAACAATTAAGATCATCGAAGGACCATTCAATGATTTCAATGGTGTGATTGAAGAAGTAAACGACGAGAAGAAAAAATTAAAAGTTACAGTGAAAATATTCGGACGTTCTACACCGGTAGAGCTCAGTTATATGCAGGTTGATAAAATCAGCTAAGCTTAAAAAGATAGAAAAAGCCCTGAAATTTTAAATTTCAGGGCTTTTTTGTTTTCTATTACAAATAAAAGGGTAAAATATTTTGCTCAAAAGTGGAGATAGCTTACCTTCGCCGCCCCAAAAGTTCTTTTTAGGAAGAATGATTGAGTTTGGGAGTGCCGTAAAAAGCGGCACGATATCACCAATAAAATCTTAAAAAATGGCAAAAGAAATCTCAGGCTACGTAAAGTTGCAGGTGAAAGGCGGTCAAGCCAATCCAGCACCTCCAGTAGGTCCAGCCCTTGGTTCAAAGGGTGTTAACATCATGGAGTTCTGTAAGCAGTTTAATGCTAGAACTCAAGACAAAATGGGAAAAGTTGTTCCTGTTTTGATTACGGTTTATTCTGACAAGTCTTTCGACTTTGTTATCAAAACCGCTCCAGCTGCAGTTCAAATTATGGAAGCTGCAAAAATCCAGAAAGGTTCAAAAGAAAGCAATCGCGACAAAGTGGGTAAAGTTACTTGGGATCAAGTAGAAGTTATCGCTAAAGACAAGATGAGCGATCTTAACGCATTCACTTTGAATAGCGCTATGAACATGGTTGCTGGTACTGCCCGTTCAATGGGAGTTACTGTTGAAGGAAAAGCCCCTTGGGAAAATTAATTATTCACCTTAAATCATTTAGAAAATGTCACTTACTAAAAAAAGAAAAGTAGCAGTAACTAAGGTGGATAAAAACAAAATTTATTCCCTGAAAGAAGCTTCTAGCCTTGTAAAAGAAATTAACTGTACCAAATTTGATAGCTCTGTTGATTTACATATCCGTTTGGGTGTAGATCCAAAGAAAGCAGACCAACAAGTTCGTGGAACTGTATCATTACCTCATGGTACTGGTAAAACAAAAAAAGTATTGGTTTTGTGTACTCCAGATAAAGAAGCTGCTGCAAAAGAAGCAGGTGCTGATTTTGTTGGTTTAGACGAATTCATTGCAAAGATTGAAAGTGGTTGGGTAGATGTAGATGTAATCATCGCTACTCCTTCTGTAATGCCTAAGATTGGTAAATTGGGTAAAGTATTAGGACCACGTAATTTGATGCCAAACCCTAAAACTGGAACTGTAACAAATGATGTTGCTGCTGCAGTGAATGAAGTTAAAGGCGGTAAAATTGCGTTTAAAGTTGATAAAACTGGTATCGTTCACGCGTCTATCGGTCGTATCTCTTTTGCTCCTGAAAAAATTTCTGAGAACAGCACTGAATTAATCAATGCTATCCTGAAATTAAAACCATCTTCTTCTAAAGGTACTTACCTGAAAGCAGTTAGTATGGCTAGCACCATGAGCCCTGGAATTACACTAGACACCAAACAATTAATCAACTAATCCTGGTGATCGCAAACTGAGCAATCAGTAAAACGAAATGACCCGGGTTTATAAAACAATTAGTTATGACCAAAGATCAAAAAAATGAGGTTATTGAACTCTTGAAAGAGAAGTTCACTCAATATAATAACTTCTATATCACCGATACAGAAGCGTTGACTGTAGCGCAGGTATCTAAATTACGTCGCACTTGTTTCGATAAGCAGGTTGAGATGAAAGTTGCAAAGAACACTTTGATCCGCAAAGCTTTAGAATCTTTGGATTCTGAGAAATATGCAGGTATCTATGATTCATTGCACAATGTAACCGCTTTAATGTTCTCTGAGAACCCTAAAGAGCCAGCAATGATCATCACTTCTTTCCGTAAGGGAAGTAATACTGAAAAGCCTGTTTTAAAAGCAGCTTTCATTAACGGAGATGTTTATACTGGTAACGAAAATCTGAAAGCATTAACTCAAATCAAATCTAAAAATGAATTGATTGGTGAAGTAATCGGATTGTTACAATCACCTGCTAAACGTGTGATAGCTGCTTTGTTGCATCACCACGAGCAGAAAGCTGAAGGAACTGCGGTAGTAGCTGATGTAATTGAAGCAGCACCAGAAGCGCCAGTAGCCGAAGCACCAGTAGCAGAAGCGCCAGTAGCCGAAGCACCAGCAGCTGACGCTCCTACAGAAGCATAATTTAAATGGGTGCTATTAAGTTAGCATCCACTAAAATATCCCAGGCCTGAGGGAAAATAAAGGCAATTTTTTTAAACCCTCCGCCGGAGTATCCGAAAGGAAACCATGAAGGCGGAAAAAATTCAAAAACATGGCAGACATTAAAGCATTAGCTGAATCATTAGTAAGCTTAACAGTTAAAGAAGTACAAGAATTAGCAGACGTTTTGAAAGCTGATTACGGTATTGAACCAGCTGCAGCAGCAGTTGTAGTTGCAGCAGGCGGCGGAGACGCAGCAGCAGCAGTAGAAGAAAAAACTGCATTTGATGTAGTTTTAGTTAGCGGTGGCGCTAGCAAATTGACTGTAGTTAAGATCGTTAAAGAATTGACTGGCTTAGGCTTGAAAGAAGCTAAAGACTTAGTTGATGGCGCTCCTAAAGCAGTTAAAGAAGGCGTTTCTAAAGCAGAAGCTGAAGAAGTTGCTACTAAATTAAAAGAAGCAGGTGCTGAAGTAGAAGTTAAGTAATTAACCCTACTCCAAAATAACAGACCGATAGAAGCAATTCTATCGGTTTTTTTATGCCCAATTCATTTAACAAAATTTGTTTTTTATTTTTATCTGAATTGCTTACCTTCGCCATCCTTTATTTTGGGCTATTTAGCGGGTGGACATTTTTATCATTTGTTTGAGTGGTAAATGCGCCGATTGTACGCTAAGAGAATTTAGGTTCTACCAAAATTTTTCGTACTAAAACCGGTTTTACATATATATGTCTACAACTACATTGAACAACAGGGTCGGCTTCGGTAAAACTAAACATTTGGCGGATGCCCCAGACCTACTCGACATTCAGTTAGAATCATTCAGCGAGTTTTTTCAGTTAGAAACAACGCCCGACAAACGAAACGTGGAAGGCTTGTTCCGTGTGTTCAAGGAAAATTTTCCTATTACAGACACACGTAACATTTTCGTACTGGAATTCCTGGATTATTTTATCGATCCCCCACGCTACACTATTGAAGAGTGTATGGAGCGCGGACTTACTTATGCAGTTCCCTTAAAAGCAAAATTGCGTTTAAGTTGTAACGATGAGGAGCACGTTGACTTCCAAACAATCGTTCAGGATGTGTTCTTGGGTAATATCCCGTACATGACACCACGTGGTACCTTTGTAATTAATGGTGCAGAGCGTGTAGTAGTTTCTCAGTTACACCGTTCACCTGGTGTATTCTTTGGACAGTCTGTTCACCCTAATGGAACCAAGATTTACTCTGCAAGGGTAATTCCGTTCAAAGGTGCGTGGATGGAGTTTGCTACGGATATCAACAACGTAATGTACGCTTACATCGATCGTAAGAAGAAGTTCCCAGTAACTACTTTATTGCGTTCTATCGGTTTCGAAACCGATAAGGATATTCTCGAATTATTCGGGATGGCCGATGAAGTGAAAGCCGATAAAAAATCATTAGCTAATCAGGTTGGTCGCAAATTGGCTGCACGTGTTTTAAGAACATGGGTAGAAGATTTCGTGGACGAAGACACTGGTGAAGTAGTGAGTATCGAGCGTAACGAGATCGTAATGGAACGCGACACCGTATTGGATGAAGAAGCAATCGCAACCATCATTGAGATGGAAGTGAAAAGCGTATTCATTCAGAAAGAAGACGTTGGTGGCGACTATGCAATCATCTACAACACTTTAAATAAAGATACCTCAAACAGTGAACTAGAAGCGGTTCAGCATATCTATCGCCAATTGCGTGGTGCTGATGCCCCTGATAATGAAACTGCTCGTGGTATTATTGATAAATTATTCTTCTCCGACAAACGTTATGATTTAGGAGAAGTTGGTCGCTATAAGATCAACCGTAAATTAGGTTTGGAATATCCTTTGGAAAAAAAGGTATTAACTAAGCCCGATATTATTGAAATCATTAAGTACCTGGTACGTTTAACCAATGGTAAGGCAGAGATCGATGATATTGATCACTTGAGCAACCGTCGTGTTCGTACAGTGGGTGAACAATTGTATGCACAATTCGGTGTAGGTCTTGCCCGTATGGCCAGAACTATCCGTGAGCGTATGAACGTTCGTGATAATGAAGTGTTTACGCCAGTTGATTTGATCAATGCGCGTACCCTTTCTTCAGTTATCAACTCATTCTTCGGTACTTCTCAGTTATCTCAATTCTTAGACCAAACCAATCCATTGAGTGAGATCACGCACAAGCGTCGTATCTCCGCATTAGGACCAGGAGGTTTGAGCAGAGAGCGTGCTGGTTTCGAGGTTCGTGACGTACACTATTCGCACTACGGTCGTTTATGTACTATTGAAACTCCAGAAGGTCCAAACATTGGTTTGATCTCTACACTTTGCGTACACGCTGCTATTAACGATATGGGATTCATTGAAACCCCTTACCGTAAAGTAGAGTCTGGTAAAGTAAACATGAATACCCTTACTTTCTTAAGTGCAGAAGAAGAAGATTCTGCAAAAATCGCACAAAGTAATACGCCATTAAAAGCGGATGGTGCTTTTGCTGAAGATCGTGTGGTATCTCGTCAAACTGGTGATTTCCCAATCTTAGATAAAGAAGAAGTAGAATTTATGGACGTTGCGCCGAACCAAATTGTTGGTTTGAGTGCCTCCCTAATTCCATTCCTAGAACATGATGATGCTAACCGTGCTTTGATGGGATCAAACATGCAACGTCAGGCTGTTCCATTGATTCGTTTGGAAGCTCCAATTGTGGGTACCGGACTAGAAGGAAAAGCTGCTCGTGATGCACGTATTCAAATCCACGCTGAAGGAAATGGCGTAGTTGAATTCGTAGATGCAAATCATATTCATGTTCGTTATGATAGAAATGACTTAGATCGTTTGGTAAGCTTTAATGATGACTTGCAAGTGTACACACTTACTAAGTTCATGAAGACGAACCAGGCTACTTGTATCAATCTTCGTCCTGCTGTTAAAAAAGGACAACATGTTACAAAAGGTGATTTCTTAACAGAAGGATATGCTACTCAGAATGGTGAACTTGCATTAGGAAGAAACTTACAAGTGGCATTCATGCCATGGAAAGGTTACAACTTTGAAGATGCGATTGTAATTAGTGAAAGAGTTGTTCGTGAAGATTTATTTACTTCTGTTCACATTGAAGAATATGAATTAGAAGTTCGCGATACTAAATTGGGTGAAGAAGAATTAACTCCAGATATTCCGAACGTTTCAGAAGATGCTACTAAAGATCTTGATGAGAATGGTATTATCCGAATTGGTGCTACTATTAAGGAAGGAGATATCTTGATTGGTAAAATCACTCCAAAAGGTGAATCAGATCCAACACCAGAAGAAAAATTATTGCGTGCCATCTTTGGTGACAAAGCAGGTGATGCAAAAGATGCTTCTTTGAAAGCTCCAAACGGAACTGAAGGTGTTGTAATTGATAAAAAATTATTCCAACGTGCTAAGAAAGATAAGAACGGAAAGATTCGTGAAAAAGCACAGTTAGAAAAAGTTGAGAAAGTTCATCAGCAGAATGTTGAATCAATCAAAGAATTGTTGTTAGATAAATTGCAGACTTTGTTGAAAGACAAATCATCTACAGGTGTTAGCAATAATTTCGGAGAGATGCTAATTGGTAAAGGCGCTAAATTCAATCAAAAGAATTTATCAACAATCGATTATCAAAACGTAAATCCTTTGGGATGGACTGCCGATGCAAAAACTGATGATCAGATCAACACTTTATTACACAACTACAGCATTAAGTTTAATGAAGAGTTAGGTAGATACAAGCGTGAGAAATTCAATATCTCGATTGGTGATGAGTTGCCAGCTGGTGTATTGAAACTTGCTAAAGTATACTTGGCTGTTAAGCGTAAGTTGAAAGTGGGTGATAAGATGGCGGGTCGCCATGGTAACAAAGGTATCGTTGCAAAAATTGTACGTGCTGAAGACTTACCATTTATGGAAGATGGAACACCAGTAGATATCGTATTGAATCCACTAGGGGTACCTTCAAGGATGAACCTGGGTCAGATTTATGAAACCATTTTAGGATGGACTGGTAAGCGTTTGGGCGTGAAGTTTGCAACACCGATTTTCGATGGTGCATCAACAACACAAATCGAAGAGTACTGTGTTCAGGCTGGAATTCCTAGAAATGGACATACTTATTTATACGATGGCGAAACAGGTGAGCGTTTCCATCAGAAAGCTACTGTGGGTGTGATCTACATGATCAAACTACACCACATGGTTGATGATAAGATGCACGCCCGTTCAATCGGACCATACAGTTTGATTACTCAACAACCGTTGGGTGGTAAAGCACAGTTTGGTGGTCAGCGTTTTGGTGAGATGGAGGTTTGGGCACTTGAAGCATATGGTGCTGCTAATATCTTACAGGAATTGTTAACCCTCAAATCGGATGATATCATTGGCCGTGCTAAAACGTACGAAGCTATTGTTAAGGGAGATAATATCCCACGTCCGGGTGTTCCTGAATCATTCAATGTATTGGTACATGAATTGAGAGGATTAGGACTTGATTTAAAGTTCGAATAAGATAGGAATGAAAGTGGGTGATCGTTAAAAAAACGATGATCCACTTTCTGATTCCAAACAGTATTAAAAAATATTAATCTACAAATTCTCAATAGCAATATGGCAATCAAAAGAGATAACAAACCGAGGCCAACTTTTTCACAGATCACTATCAGTCTGGCTTCTCCAGATAGTATTCTGGAAAGAAGCTTTGGTGAAGTGCTAAAGCCTGAAACCATTAACTACCGTACTTATAAACCGGAGCGTGATGGTTTGTTTTGTGAAAGAATCTTCGGACCAGTAAAGGACTACGAGTGTGCTTGTGGAAAGTATAAGCGTATCCGTTATAAGGGCATCGTGTGTGACCGTTGTGGTGTTGAAGTAACTGAAAAGAAAGTGCGCCGCGAGCGTATGGGTCATATCAAATTAGTAGTTCCAGTAGTTCACATCTGGTACTTCAAAAGTTTGCCCAACAAAATTGGTTATTTGTTAGGAATGAGTTCTAAGAAATTAGAAACAATCGTTTACTACGAAAGATATGTAGTTATTCAGGGTGGTATCAAAGACATGAATATGGGTGATCTTCTTACTGAAGAAGAATACTTAGATATCCTTGATAATTTACCAAAAGAAAATCAGTATTTACCTGATGATGATCCACAAAAATTCATTGCTAAAATGGGTGCTGAAGCAGTTCACGCTCTATTAGAAAGAATTGATCTGGACGGTTTGAGTTTCTCATTGCGTAATGCAGCAGCAACTGAAACTTCTCAACAACGTAAAGCAGATGCCTTAAAGCGTTTGAGCGTAGTGGAATCATTCCGTGATGCTAGTACTCGTATCACCAACCGCCCTGAGTGGATGGTAATGCAGTATATTCCTGTTATTCCTCCAGAATTGCGTCCATTGGTACCATTGGATGGTGGCCGTTTTGCTTCTTCTGATTTGAATGATTTATACCGTCGTGTAATTATCCGTAACAACCGTTTAAAGCGTTTGTTAGAGATCAAAGCTCCTGAAGTAATCTTACGTAATGAAAAACGTATGTTACAAGAAGCCATCGATTCTTTGTTCGATAATAGCCGTAAATCAAATGCTGTTAAAGCAGAAGGTGGACGCGCATTAAAATCATTGAGCGATGTATTGAAAGGTAAGCAAGGACGTTTCCGTCAGAATTTATTAGGTAAGCGTGTGGATTATTCTGGACGTTCTGTAATCGTTGTAGGACCTGAATTGAAAATACACGAGTGCGGTTTACCAAAAGATATGGCTGCGGAATTATTTAAGCCATTTGTTATTCGCAAATTAATTGAAAGAGGTATCGTAAAAACTGTGAAGAGCGCTAAGAAATTAGTAGATCGTAAAGAAGCAGTAGTTTGGGATATTCTTGAAAATATTTTGAAAGGCCATCCGATTATGCTAAACCGTGCCCCAACATTGCACCGTTTATCTATCCAGGCTTTCCAACCTAAATTAGTTGAAGGAAAAGCGATTCAGTTACACCCGTTAGTAACTTCTTCGTTCAACGCCGATTTCGATGGTGACCAGATGGCGGTGCACGTGCCTTTGAGCAATGCAGCGATTTTGGAAGCCCAGTTATTGATGTTGTCTTCACATAATATTTTGAACCCTCAAAATGGTACACCAATCACCCTTCCTTCTCAGGACATGGTATTGGGATTGTATTACATGACCAAGGGTAAGAAAACAACCGACACAGAAATTGTGAAGGGTGGTGGTATGGCTTTTTACAACATGGATGAAGTTGTGATAGCTTACAATGAAAGAGTAGTAGATCTTCATGCCAACATTCGTGTAAGAACAATGGTGCGTGAGAATGGTAAACTAAGCTTGAAATTGATAGAAACAACTGTTGGTCGCGTTCTGTTTAATCAGAATGTACCTGTAGAAGTTGGTTATATCAATGCATTGTTGACCAAAAAGAATCTTCGTGAAATTATCGGAGATATCATCAAAATCACTGACGTTCCAAAAACTGCTAAGTTCCTGGATGATATCAAAACACTTGGATTCCGTATGGCATTCCGTGGTGGATTGAGCTTCAGCGTTAATGACTTGATCGTTCCAGATTTGCGCGACCAGTTATTGGATAACGCAAAATTAGAAGTAGACGAAGTTTGGGAAAACTATAATATGGGATTGATTACTAATAACGAACGTTATAACCAAGTAATCGATATCTGGAGCCGTGTGGATACACGTATCACAGAAACCCTGATTAAAGAAATGGCTACTGATAAGCAAGGTTTCAACTCAGTTTACATGATGTTGGATTCTGGTGCCCGTGGTAGTAAAACACAGGTTAAGCAGCTGGTAGGTATCCGTGGATTGATGGCTAAACCACGTAAGAGTGGAAGCTCTGGTTCTGAGGTAATTGAAAATCCAATCTTGTCTAACTTTAAAGGCGGACTAAACGTATTGGACTACTTTATCTCTACTCACGGTGCACGTAAAGGTCTTGCCGATACAGCATTGAAAACTGCGGATGCGGGTTACTTAACTCGTCGTTTGGTTGACGTGTCGCAAGACGTTGTTATTGCAGATGATGATTGTGGTACTTTACGCGGTAATGCAACTTCAGCATTGAAAGATAATGAAGACGTTATTGAACCATTATCAGATAGAATTGAAGGTCGTACTTCTTTACATAATGTATACCATCCCGTTACTGAAGAATTGATCATCGTTGCTGGTGAAGAAATTTCTCATGATATCGCTAAACAAATCGAAGACAGTGGCATTGAAACTGTAGAGATTCGTTCCGTATTAACTTGCGAAGCGAAACGCGGAGTATGTGTAAAATGTTATGGTAAAAATTTAGCTACCGGATATATTGCACAACGTGGTGATGCTGTAGGTATTATTGCTGCTCAATCAATCGGTGAGCCAGGTACACAGTTAACATTACGTACTTTCCACGTGGGTGGGGTTGCCGGCTCTTCTAATATCGAATCTACATTGAACGCTAAGTTTGATGGTACTATTCAATTCGATGGTTTGAGAACGGTAGACGCAATCAACAACGAAGGAAATAAAGTTCGTATCGTAATTGGTCGTACCGGTGAGGTTCGTATCATGGACGTGAAGAACGATCGTTTGATGATTACTAATAACGTTCCTTATGGTGCAACTTTGAATGTGAAAGACAGTCAGGTTGTAAAGAAAGGAGATGTGATCTGTACATGGGATCCATTTAACAACGTAATCGTTGCAGAAGTGAACGGGGTAATTAAATTCTCTGATGTTATCGATGGTGTTACTTACCGCGATGAAGCAGATGAACAAACTGGTCACAGAGAGAAAGTTGTTATTGAAACAAAAGATAAAACTAAGATCCCAACAATTGTAGTGGAAGGTGGCAAAGAAACCAAGCACTATAACTTACCAGTTGGATCTCATATTGGAGTAGAAGAAGGTGATGATGTTAAAGCCGGACAGGTGTTGGTTAAAATACCACGTGTGTTAGGTAAATTAAGAGATATCACTGGAGGTCTACCTCGTGTTACAGAATTGTTTGAAGCACGTAATCCAGGTAACCCTGCGATTGTTTGTGAAATCGATGGTGTAGTAGCTTTTGGTAACGTTAAACGTGGTAACCGTGAAATCATCGTTGAGTCTAGAGACGGAATGGTGAAGAAATACTTAGTTCCATTAACACGCCAGATTCTGGTGCAGGATGGTGACTTCGTTAAAGCGGGTACACCAATGTCTGACGGACAAATTGCTCCTGCAGATATCTTAACAATCAAAGGACCATTTGCAGTTCAAGAATACGTTGTTAACGAGATTCAAGAGGTTTACCGTTTGCAAGGGGTAAAAATCAATGACAAGCACGTTGAAGTAATCGTTCGTCAGATGATGAAGAAGGTTGAAATCGTGGATGCTGGTGATACTAAATTCTTAGAGGAAGACTTGGAAGATCGCTTCGATTTTATTGAAGAGAACGACCGTATCTACGATAAAAAAGTAGTAACCGAATCAGGCGAGAGCACCAAATTCAAAGCTGGTCAGATCGTTACTGTTCGTGAATTCCGCGAAGAAAATTCTATCCTTCGTAGAAGCGACAGAAAACTAGTAGAAGTTAGGGATGCAAAACCTGCAACTGCAACTCCAGTATTATTGGGTATCACAAAAGCTTCATTGGGTGTACAAAGCTGGATCTCAGCTGCATCATTCCAGGAAACTACCAAAGTATTGAGTCAGGCTGCTATTCAAGGTAAAACAGACTTAATGTTGGGATTGAAAGAGAACGTTATTACGGGTCACTTAATTCCAGCTGGTTCTGGTCAGAAAGAGTTCGACAATATGATTGTTGGAAGCAAAGAAGAATACGAAGTATTGGCTACAACCCGCGAAGCGATGAGCTTTGATGAGGAAGAATAAGCGATAGTTCTGTTAATAAATAAACTAAGAAAGTAGGGAGTGTAAAAACTTCCTACTTTTATTTTGAACAGAAAGTAATCTACCCCCCCCATTATTTTAAAAAAAAGGTTCATGAAAAATTCGTCACTTGTTATAAATATTACTTTAGCTACTGCAATAGCCATTTTATTTTACTTGCATTTTTCTTCTAAAAAAACAACGGCTCCTGCTTCTACTTCTAATAGTGTGGTAGCTTCCGGTAATTTTAAGATCGGTTATTTTGAAATGGATTCTATCGAAAACCATTACGAGTATTTCAAAGAAGTGAGAAATACATTGCGTGGTAAAGAGCAAGACAATAGTCGTCAGTTAGCTGAAATGAAAAATACTTTTGTTGCAAAATACCAGGAGCTACAAAAAACTGCTCAAAGTATGACTCAGGCTGAACTTGCCGGAAAACAACAAGAGTTATCTCAAATGGAAAAAACTTTCCAGAACAAAGAGCAGATGATGAATCAAGAATTACAAAACGAAAGTTTTAAACGCCTTCAAGAAGTAAAAAAGAAAATTGAAGACTTTTTGAAAGATTACAATAAGGATAAAGGGTTTTCATATATCATGACTAACTCACCAGACTTGATTTATTTGAAAGACACAGTATACAATATTACTGGAGATCTGATTGTTGGCCTGAATAGTCAATACAAGAAGAAGTAATAACTTCAATCATATTTATTATCTTCAAATCCCGTTTAAAAAAACGGGATTTTTTTATGAGTACAAATGCCCAGTTTAAACCCACTTTAGGACTATTCGATGCAACTATGATTGTTGCAGGAGGAATGATAGGCTCAGGAATTTTTATAGTAAGTGCCGACATTACAAGAAATGTTGGAAGTGCTGGTTGGCTAATTCTTGTATGGTTAATAACAGGATTTATGACCATCACTGCAGCTGTTAGTTATGGAGAGTTAAGTGCTATGTATCCGAAAGCAGGTGGCCAGTATGTGTATTTGAAAGAAGCTTATAATCCCTTAGTTGGCTTCTTATTTGGATGGAGCTTTTTTTCAGTAATTCAAACAGCAACAATTGCAGCAGTTGGAGTTGCTTTTGCAAGGTTTACTGCGTACCTTATTCCTGCTGTGGGAGAGGGTAATATTTTGTTAGACCTTGGGTTCTTAAAAATTTCTGCAGCACAGGTTTTAGCGATTGCATTAATTGTGTTTTTAACATATAGTAATACCCGAGGTGTAAAAGGTGGAAAAATTATTCAATCTACTTTTACAGTTACGAAACTCGTATCATTATTTGGACTTATTATTTTTGGATTTTTATTGGCAAAACAAAGTTTCTGGTCTCAGAATTGGCAACATGCCTTTACTGCGGTGCAAGATCTTGGTGCTAAAAATGCCGCTGGTGTATTACAACCAACTAGCTGGCAACCCATATCTGGCGCAGTTTTGATAGGTGCAATTTCTGCAGCCATGGTTGGAAGTATTTTCAGCAGTGATAGCTGGAATAATGTAACATTTATTGCAGGTGAAATTAAAAACCCGCAGCGAAATATTGGTCTCAGTTTATTTTTTGGAACACTCATTGTAACCTTGATCTATGTAACAGCAAACCTGATGTATTTGAATGTATTACCGTTACAGCAAATTGCATATGCAGAAAATGATCGGGTAGCTGTAACTGCGGCGAATGCTATTTTTGGAAATGCTGGAACTATAGTGATTGCTGTAATGATTATGATTTCAACTTTTGGATGCAATAACGGATTAATCTTAGCAGGTGCAAGAGTATATTATACGATGGCAAAAGATGGATTGTTTTTTAAGAAAACTGGGGAGCTAAATAAAAATGCAGTACCAGAATATGCATTATGGATTCAGTGTGTGGTTGCATCGCTACTATGTTTGAGTGGAAAATATGGAGACCTTTTAACCATGGTTTCATTTGTAGTGGTGATATTTTATATTTTAACAATCATAGGTATTTTCATACTTCGTAAAAAATTACCCAATGCAGAAAGACCCTATAAAGCATTTGGATATCCCGTATTACCTTTAATCTATATTGTAATGGGAACCCTTTTCTGTGTGGGACTGGTTTGGGCTTCACCAACCTATTCTTTATGGGGGTTAGGAATTACTGCATTAGGTGTGCCGCTTTATTATATAGCTGTTAACAATCAAAAAAGATCGGAATAATATATGTCTTCTACAGATTTTAAATCATTATTTCAGCAGTTTAACCAATTGAAAGTGGTTATTGTGGGGGATGTGATGCTTGATACCTATTGGTGGGGGCATACAGACCGAATTTCGCCTGAAGCTCCAGTTCCAGTAGTGTCGCTTGACAAAAGAGAACAAAGGGTAGGAGGAGCAGCAAATGTGGCTTTAAATACAGCTTCTCTCGGAGCCCAAACAACTGTTATTTCAGTGATAGGTAATGATGAAGATGGAACAGATTTAACTGAGTTACTAAAAGGCCATCTGATAAATACAAATTATATTATTAGATCCACAGACAGAATAACAACTAATAAAACCAGGATCATGAGTCGCAATCAACAAATGATGCGATTAGATTCGGAATATACCCATGATATTTCTGAACCAATGGAATCTGCTTTATACGACGCAATAAACCTTTGTTTTAAGAATGATAAGCCAGATGTATTGATTTTTGAAGACTATAACAAGGGCGTTTTAACAGAAGGGTTAATCACCAAACTGATAGCACTTTGCAAAGAGAATGGGGTTGTTAGTTCTGTAGATCCGAAACGGAAAAATTTCTTATCATTTAAAAATGTAGACATTTTTAAACCCAATTTAAAAGAAGTAAAAGAGGGATTGAATTTATTGATAGATCATATTGATTTAACAACCTTAGACAAAATGCATCATGCTTTGCAAAATGTATTGAACCATAAAATATCATTTATTACACTGTCAGAGAAAGGGGTTTTTTATCAAATGGAAAATGAGGCCAGAATAATACCTACACATGTTCGCAACATTGCTGATGTAAGTGGTGCGGGAGATACTGTAATTGCTGTAGCATCTCTTGTTTATGCAGCAACTAAAAATATGCATCTTGCTGCAGATATGGCAAATATAGCTGGAGGATTAGTATGTGAAGAAGTTGGAACAGCAGCAATAAATAAACAAGTGTTTTTAGATGAGTGTGAGTTGTTGTTGAATTAAATTGCTGACATGGAAAAAGCGATACGAAAATATGCTGTTATTGTTGCAGGAGGAAGTGGCACAAGAATGGGAACTGAGAAGCCGAAGCAGTTTTTACTATTAAAGGGGAAGCCAATTCTATGGTATACAATTCAACAGTTTCTAAAGTCATACGATGATCTTCAAGTAATTTTAGTTTTGCCATCAGAGTTTATTGGGATGGGAATTGAAATCCTTCCTGAATTGATGGATCGAGAAAGGGTTCAAATAATTACTGGCGGATCTTCTCGTTTCGATTCTGTGAAAAAAGGTCTTTCTGTGATTCATAAAAAAGGGATCGTTTTTGTTCATGATGGTGTGAGGTGTTTAGTGTCAGTTGACTTAATTCAGCGATGTTGTAAGCAGGCTATTGAAAAAGGTAATGCAATTCCGGCTGTTGCTGCAACTGATAGTATCCGAATCGTGGAGGGTGAAATGAATCAAGTGGTGGATAGAAATAATATTAGAATAATTCAAACACCACAGACTTTCCAAACGGAATTGTTATTGCCAGCATTTCAGCGTGAATTTGATGTCGCTTTTACTGATGAGGCATCTGTTTTTGAGGCTGCTGGAGGGAAAGTGTTTTTAATTGATGGAGAATATAGTAATATTAAAATAACAAGACCAGTTGATTTGCTTCTTGCAGAAACAATAATGGTTGAAAAAATGATATGATAATGCTACAACAAAATGCTATTCAAATTGAAGTTTTGATACTGGCTCCTGTGGAAGTAGTATGGCAATATTTTACTGATCCAGAACACATCGTTCATTGGAATAATGCCTCCCCAGATTGGCATACTCCAAAAGCAGAAAATGATTTGCAAGTGGGTGGAAAATTTTCCTATACGATGGCTGCAAAAGATGGAAGTTTTAGTTTTGATTTCTGGGGAATCTATGATATTATGGAAGAGAATAAACGATTAAATTATACCCTGGGGGATCATAGAAAAGTATCAATCACATTTTTTTCAGTTGGTGATGACACAAGAATAGTAGAGATTTTTGAACCAGAGAAAGAAAACAGTCCTGAATTACAGAAAGACGGCTGGCAGGCAATCTTAGATAATTTTAAAAAATACGTGGAAGAAAATTAATTTTAATTAAATTCAACTCTTCAAACAAATAAACATATCACTCATGAAAAGTAAAAAAAGTTTTCAGTTTTTAACAGGAACTGCAATTTTTATTTTGGTTGCAACTTCAAATGTATTTGCAAATCTAAAATATGAAGGTTCTCCACTTGAAGGAAGATGGGATTTGGTGATTTCAAAAGATGGCAAACAATTACCTTCTTGGTTAGAAGTTCAGCACTCAGGAACACATACTTTAATAGGTAGGTTTGTTTATGCCTTTGGAAGTGCTCGTCCCATTGCCGAAGTTAAATTAGTGAATAACCATTTCAGTTTTTCCATCCCACCACAATGGGAGCCAGGTTCTGCGAATATGGAATTTGAAGGAGATCTTGCAGCTGGTATGATTGTAGGTAATATGACTTTTACTGATGGAAAGAAATATAGTTTCGCAGGAACTCGTGCTCCACTTTTAGATAGGAGTTCAGCGCCTGTTTGGGGCACACCTATTGCATTGATCGGAAAGTCAGATATGAATGAATGGCATGCAGAAGGAGCCAATCAATGGACTGTAAAAGATGGCATTTTAGCGAGTATAAAATCCGGATCTAATTTAATCTCGAATAAAACATTCAACGATTTTCAATTACATGTTGAGTTTAAATATCCAAAGGGTAGTAATAGTGGGGTTTATTTAAGAGGCCGTTATGAAGTACAAATTGTAGATAGTAAAGGGATGTTTCCTTGGAATGATCAATTCAGTGCTATCTATGGATTTTTACCTCCTAATGAAATGACAGCAAAAAATGCTGGAGAATGGCAGACTTATGATATCACATTGATTGGAAGAACTGTAACAGTAATTGCAAATGGTAAAACAGTTATTTGTAATGCTGTAATTCCTGGAATTACAGGGGGAGCGTTAGATAGCAAAGAAGGGGAAGCCGGACCGATATTAATACAGGGCGATCACGGCGCAATTGAATATAGAAACATCACCATCACCCCAGCCAAATAGATTAAAACTAAAATACATCAGATGGCAATGATGAAAATAAATAAGCCCCAAAGCATTGACGCATACATTGCTTTGCAGGAAGCATTTATGCGACCTAAGCTGGAACAAATTCGTAAAACGATTTGTAAGGCTGCACCTAAAGCAGAAGAACTAATCAGTTATTCTATGCCAGCATACAAATATTATGGTATGTTGGTTTATTTTGCTGCATTTAAAAACCATTTAGGTTTTTACGCGATGAAAGATTCAATGATCCATTTTAAAGAAAAAATTGAGCCCTACCAATCAGGAGTGGCAACGCTTCAGTTCTTATGGGATAAACCATTGCCAGTTAAATTAGTGTCTGAAATAGTAAAGTATCGTGCGCAGGTAAACGTTGAAAAAAAAATTGCTAAAAAAGCTGAAAAGAAAAAAAAGAAATGAGGATAATTATAGTTTGTTTGTGTTGTGTTATTTATTCTTTTGTTTCTTCTCAAGAAAATTATGAGATACAAGTATATGGTTCTCCCACGATGACGAAAGGACAAACTATGTTTGAATTGCATAGTAATTATACTTCTAACGGAAATAAGGATTTAATTAATGGGGTTGTTCCTTCTAATCATTCGATACATGAGACGATAGAAATTACACATGGAATCACAGATAATTTCGAATTGGGTTTTTACCTATTTACAAATTATACACCCAACTACGGTTGGAAAATTATTGGGAGTCATTTAAGGCCAAGGATTGCTGCTCCCGAAAAATGGAACCTGCCTGTTGGTTTAAGTCTTTCTGCTGAAATTGGCTGGCAGAAACAAGAATATGCTCCCGAAACTTTTAGTATGGAACTTAGGCCGATTATTGATAAAACCATTGGAAAGTTTTATTTCTGTTTGAACCCAACTTTAGGTTTTGCATTTATGGGAAACGATATTAATAGAACTCCTGCCTTTGCACCGAATATTAAAACATCCTTTGCTGCGTCACCAAAATATAGTGTTGGTTTAGAATATTATGGTGACCTTGGCCCTCTTAATCAATTTGAGAAATTGCCACAGCAAAACCATGCTATCTTTGCTGTTGCAGATTTATACCTGGATCCCAAATGGGAAGTAAATCTTGGTCCGGGTTTTGGACTCACAGAAGGTACCGATAAATTGGTTTTGAAACTCATAGTTGGAAGAAGGATAAGTTGGTCCAGGAAACATGCTTGAATGAAATAATGATATTATGAAACATAAAGATGTACCCTCCTTCGAAGAAATAATCAGAACAAGTAGGCCAATTCGAAATGTGAATTCTAATCATCGATCACGTCTTACCAGAATCAATAAATTAGCTTTATGGATTACTGAGCATGTAGGAAGTATGGGATTTTTTGCACTGATTTTTTTTTGGACGATTGTGTGGTTAAGCTGGAATACTTTAGCACCAGTTTCATTTAGATTTGATCCTTATCCTGCTTTTGTGCTGTGGCTCTTTATTTCAAATATGATTCAAATATTGTTAATGCCTTTGATCATGGTTGGTCAAAACCTACAATCCCGCCATTCTGAGATTAGATCGGAAGAAGATTTTGCCATTAATAAAAAATCTGAAAATGAGATTGAAATCATTTTAAAACATCTTGAAAATCAAAACGAAATGATTTTGGAGATACTTGAACATATACAAAAGATGAATGATCAAAAAATAGAAAAATGACGTGTATTCATTTTTCGAACTGATTTTTATCAGACTCTCCAGCTATAGAAAGCCATACCTTTAGTTTCTCTATATGAGGCGAAGGATAAAATACTATCGATTAATTTGGATCAAACACGATCTGCCTGCTGGGTTGTCGGTATTTCTTGTAGCCTTACCATTATGTTTAGGTATTGCTCTTGCATCTGGAGCGCCTTTGTACGCAGGCCTATTATCAGGTATTATCGGAGGGCTTGTAGTTTCATTAATAAGTGGTTCGCAATTGGGAGTATCTGGTCCAGCTGCAGGATTAACAACAATCGTTGCTGCTTCTATTATTTCATTAGGTGATTTTAAGATATTTCTTCTAGCAGTAATGGTGGCGGGATTTTTTCAAATCATTTTAGGCGTATTAAGGCTTGGTATAATTGCGAATTATTTTCCTTCTTCTGTTATTAAAGGAATGCTTGCTGCAATAGGAATTATTTTGATTTCTAAACAGATTCCGCTTGCATTGGGATATGATCAGCCTGATTTCTGGACAAGTGGATTTTTAAAATTATTTTCTCATGAGCATATTCTTGGAAACCTTACTTCTTTTAATGAACATATCACGAGTAGTGTGATACTGATTTCATTTATTTCATTACTTATCATGATTCTAATGCAACAGAAGTTTGCAGAAAAATTTAAAATAATACCAGCTCCTTTATTGGTTGTAGTTGTAGGAATTTTACTCAATCTTTTATTTTCATTTCTCGATCGTGGAATCTCTTTACAGCAAACACAATTAGTAAATATTCCAAACAATATTTTTGGTAGTATTTCTTTCCCTGTTTTTTCAAAATTGTTTTCCAATATTGAAATCTGGAAAGATGGTGCAATTATTGGCTTATTAGCAACTTTAGAAACACTATTGTGTTCAGAAGCAATTGACAAATTAGATAAAAGAAATCGAATAACACCAGTTAATAGAGAGCTTATTGCTCAGGGAGTAGGTAATATGCTTTGTGGGTTACTAGGAGCTATTCCAATGACGGCAGTTGTTGTTAGAGGTGCAGCAAATGTGGATGCAGGTGGACGAACAAAATTGTCTGCTTTTACCCATGGTTTATTTTTGCTGGTAGCTGTTTTATTTGTACCCTTTCTTTTAAATAAAATCCCATATGCATCTCTTGCTGCTATTTTACTAATAACAGGGTATAACCTTACAAAACCTAAACTTTACAGAAATATGTGGAGCCTTGGAAGAAAGCAGTTTATCCCTTTTGTATTTACGATCCTAGTGATTCTATTAACAGATTTACTTGTTGGAGTTAGTATCGGATTGTTAATCTCGATTTATTATATTATTCAGAACAACTTCAAGACAGAATACCGGATCACAAAAATTAAAAAGCACGAAACGGAATATATTACACTGAAATTGAATAGCAATGTAACATTTCTAAACAAAGTGCAACTTCGAAAAACACTAGATCAGATCCCAGAATACAGTAGCCTTACAATTGATGGCACTGAGTCGAGTTTTATAGACTATGACATCCTTGAAATCATTAGTGAATACGCCAATAAAGCACATGATAGACATATAGAATTAATCTTGGCAGGAATTCAAAAAGTGAATGTTACCGCAGTTCACTAATTTCTGCTACTTTTGCTCCGGTAATTCAAAAAATAACAGGCGGTTGATATCTTAAATAACGTATCAATATGCCTTTTTTAAAGTATAGACGAATAAGAAATGTATGGTTATAGAGCCCCGAATGCGTGGATTTATTTGTTTGACTGCTCACCCAGAAGGTTGTGAGAAAAATGTAGTCAACCAAATAGAGTATGTAAAATCGAAAGGACATATTGAAGGCCCCAAAAATGTATTGGTTATTGGAGCTTCCACTGGTTTTGGATTAGCATCAAGAATCACTGCGGCATTTGGATCGAATGCTGCTACAATTGGCGTTTTCTTTGAAAAACCCCCTGTGGAAGGCAAAACTGCAACCCCAGGCTGGTATAATAGTGCTGCATTTCAAAAGCATGCTGAGGCAGCAGGACTATATGCAAAAAGCATCAATGGAGATGCTTTCTCCAATGAAATCAAAACTAAAACCATAGACCTCATTAAAAAGGATCTGGGTAAGATTGATTTGATTATTTATAGCTTGGCTTCACCTGTTAGAATGCACCCTTTAACTGGTGTGTTGCATCGTTCTGTTCTAAAACCAATTGGAGATACCTATACTAATAAAACAGTAGATTTTCATACAGGAATTGTATCAACAATATCCATTGAACCATGCTCAGAAGAAGATATCACCAATACGGTTGCCGTAATGGGTGGAGAAGATTGGGAAATGTGGATTGATGCCATGAAAGCTGCGGATGTATTAGCTCCCGATGTCCTTACATTGGCTTATTCTTATATTGGGCCATCATTAACTGAAGCGGTATATCGAAAAGGTACCATTGGCCGTGCGAAAGACCATTTAGAAGCAACAGCTTTTAAAATCGCTGATAAGTTGAAAGCTACTGGAGGCAATGCTTATGTATCTGTAAATAAAGCTTTAGTAACCCAGGCTAGTTCTGCAATCCCTGTGATTCCTTTATACATATCACTGCTTTATAAAGTGATGAAAAAAGATGGAAATCATGAAGGTTGCATTGAACAAATCCAAAGACTTTTCGAAGACCGATTATATACCTCAAAAGAAATTCCTGTTGATGAGAAAGGGA
Source organism: Bacteroidota bacterium (assembly GCA_037139075.1). GTDB lineage: Bacteria > Bacteroidota > Bacteroidia > Chitinophagales > Chitinophagaceae > Sediminibacterium. Next base: position 25,056 of record JBAXHC010000014.1, on the reverse strand, counting down.
GAATACGAATTGACGATTGGGAAATGTTGGATTCCGTTCAAAATCAGGTGGCTGTTCTATGGCCAGAAGCTAGTACAGAAACACTTCCATTGATTGGCGATTTGGCGGGGTATAAAACCGAGTTTTTAAGTTTGTTTGGTTTTGGACTTCAAGATATAGATTACAGTAAAGATTCAAATGAGAATTTACCCATTTCTGGTTTGATAGAATAAAAAATAGGAGTAACATAACGATCCTGCAAGTGGTTTCTTTTTGAAATTGTTTGCAGGATTTTTTTTGTATCAGTAAAAAGTTTAATGTTATTATAATCCGATTTATTATAAGTATTTGACGTATTATTTTAAATTCATTTTTAATAATCCCGCAAATGAAAAAAGTTGTCAAAGTAGTTTTATCTATTATACTAATCCTTTTACTTTCTATTACTGTTTTGCTGATTTATGTAAAGCAAGCATTGCCCAATGTTGGGAAACCGGAAGATATCAGTATTGAAAAAACAACTGAAAGAATTGAGAGAGGTAGATATTTAGCCAATTGTGTTACTGTCTGCATCGACTGTCATTCCACCCGCGATTGGAATCAATTTTCTGGTCCTATTATTGAAGGAACTGAAGGCAAAGGGGGAGAAGTTTTCGATCAAAAATTTGGATTTCCTGGAAGCTTCCACGCAAGAAATATTACTCCAGCTGGATTATCAAATTGGACGGATGGTGAAATCTTGCGTGCTATTGGATCAGGGGTAGATAAAAATGGCAAACCATTATTCCCTGTGATGCCACATCCAAATTATGGTAAATTAGATCGAGAAGATCTTTATTCCATTATTGCTTATATCAGAACATTAAAACCTATCGAAAATAAAGTACCAGCTTCTGTACCAGACTTTCCAATGAATTTTATTATAAATACTATTCCTCAAAGAGCGGCCTATTCAATAAGACCTGATACTAGCAGTGTTTTGGCATACGGGCAATATATATTTACTGCCGCTGCTTGTAATGAATGCCATACAAAAAAAGAAAAAGGAGCTCCCGTAGTTGGGATGGAGTTAGCAGGAGGATTTGAGTTTGCTATTAAATCTGGTGGAATTGTGCGATCAGCAAATATTACTCCTGATGTGGAAACAGGAATTGGTAAACTTTCTGAAACCGATTTTGTACAAAAATTCAAACATTATAATGATAGTAGTTATCAAAACCCTACAGTCAAAAAAAATACTATAAATACTGTAATGCCTTGGATGATGTATCGAAATATGAAAGAAAACGATTTAAAAGCATTGTATGCTTATATTAAAACATTTAAGCCCATAAAAAATATAGTCGTTAAATACAGCCCTAACGAATAAATTAATTTATTAATAGAGAAATAAAGTAATTAGTATACCAATTTGGTATAGGTTTATTATTTTTAATTTAAACCAAAAACAACTGGATGCGATTTCTTAAAACTGTTTTATTACTTATTGGATTTTTTTGTTTTTCTAATTCTCAGGCACAAAACAACTTTATAAAAATTACAGGATACTTTGGTATACTTCATCCATTGGTTACGGTAAGTAGTCTGGAAACAAATGTGAATTTCAGGGATTATTATACTGTTGGGTTCCCTTTTGGTGTGAATTTTTGGAAAACTTCTAAAACTGCTTTTTCACTAGAAATAATACCTTTTGTAAAAGCGGAGAATGGAAGTTCGAAAATGTATAATGTGTTATTTCATCCCGGGCTTGTATTTGATGTGGGAAATGGGTTTCGAATTTCTGCGCGTGCGGCATTTGAGACTGCCGGACGCTATGGGTTTACACCTGTTTTTACTAAAACTATTTATAAAGCCAAAAGTAATAGCTATTATATTGCTCTTGGAATACCCGCACGTTTTGGGAATGATAAGCCTGGGAGTATAGGAACAGCTTTACAAATTGGTACAGCATTTTGACGAAATCAGCTTAATGATTTTATTGGTTTTCTATTTTCAAAAGAATATCTTTAAAAGGTAAAACACGATTGTAAACCTTGCCTAAAGCTATTGCAGTAGTATGTTGCCTAATAAAATAGTGCCCATTACTCCAGCCTTGTCGAAAGAGTATTCTTTGAAAACTTTAGTCGAAAACAGGACTATATATAATTTAGAAAACTGTGAGCTCAATCTTTTTGAAACCTACCAGCAATCAGAACTGGTTTCTCTTCGGTTCAATGATTTGGTTGTAACCAGTATGCTAAGGGGCAAAAAAGTGATGCGTTTATATGACCAACCTGGTTTTGATTATGTTCCGGGAGAATCTGTAATTGTACCTGCAAATGTGGAAATGAAAATTGATTTTCCTGAAGCTGCCATGGAGAACCCAACGCAATGCCTGGCACTTGCAATTGATAATAAAAAGATACTTGATACTTTACAATTACTCAACGAGAAGTACCCGAAAGAGGGGAGGAATGATTATTGGAAATTAGATGAACGAAATTTCTTTTTTTACAATAATGCAGAACTTGCATTTACAGTTCATAAACTAATTAATATTTGTCAAAGCACTTCTATCACTAAAGATGTATTAGCCGATTTAACCCTACAGGAATTGCTAATCCATATAGCACAATGCCAAAATTTAAAAGAAGTTCGTGATGGCGATTTAAATAAAACACATCCCCATTTATCTTTTATTATCAACCATATACGTCAGAACATTAATGCCAAATTATTCTTACCTGATATTGCTAAAATGGCAAGCGTAAGTTCGGCTTCATTATATAGAATGTTCAAGACAGAACTAGGAATTAGTCCAATTGAGTTTATCGTTTTAGAAAGAATAAAATTAGCAAAACGATTATTGAAGGATAAACATATTTTTATAAAAAATGTTTCCTATGAAGTAGGTTTCGATGATTGCAACTATTTTATTAGAGCGTTTAAACAGCACGAAGGGATTACACCGAGACAGTATCAGCAATTGAATTTGAACAACTAATTGTCAATCGTTTTAAGGGGTACTAAATGTTGCAATTCTTCTTCAGTAAATATTTTCGATTGTGTAAGGAAACGCAGTCCCATTGGTATTTCTAAAGAAAAACTAGAGCCTCTTCCCTGGGTAATATGAATATTTAGTTGTGTATATTTCCAGTATTCAAATTGATCTTTATTCATCCAGAATTCGCATCCTTCAATCTCCCCCAAACAGATATCGCTATTACCTAAAATAAAGTCGCCCTTTTCAAAACACATCGGTTGAGATCCATCACAGCAACCTCCACTTTGGTGAAACATTAATTCGCCAAATTTATTTTTTAGTTCTTGCACTACATTTCTGGCTTCATCGCTTATTGTTACTCTTGCAATCATAATTAAAGGTATAAAAATACCGATAGGAAATCCTACCGGTATTTATTTTCGATTACTTGCTTTTGCTACTAAAAAAAGCCAAGTTTATTCTTACTATAAGAAATCAACATGTTTTTAGTTTGGCGATAATATCCAAGCATCATCTTATGGTTTTCTCTTCCAAAGCCTGACTTTTTGTAACCTCCAAAAGGTGCATGAGCTGGATAAGCATGATAACAGTTCACCCAAACACGACCAGCCTGAATAGCTCTTGGTACTTGATATAATTCATGTGCATCCCTTGTCCATACTCCGGCGCCTAAACCATATAAAGTATCGTTTGCTATGGCAATGGCTTCTTCAGTTGTTTTGAATGTAGTTACACATACAACTGGTCCGAATATTTCTTCCTGGAAAATGCGCATCTTATTATGACCCTTAAATAAAGTTGGTTGAATATAATATCCACCAGCAAGATCCCCTTCTAATTTGTTAACTTCTCCGCCACATAGTAATTCAGCACCTTCTTCTTTACCCAATTTCAAATAAGATTGTATTTTTTCGTACTGATCATTTGAAGCCTGAGCACCCATCATTGTATCTGAATCAAGAGGGTTGCCAACTTTGATTGCTTTTGTTCTTTCAATTACTCTGCTCATGAATTTATCGTAGATACTTTCATGTACCAGAATACGGGAAGGACAAGTACAAACTTCACCCTGATTTACTGCAAATAATACAGCACCTTCAATGGCTTTATCGAAGAAATCATCATCATGGTCTGCCACTGATGGGAAGAATATATTAGGTGATTTTCCACCCAATTCCATGGTTACAGGAATCAGATTTTCAGAGGCATATTGCATGATTAATCTACCTGTTGTTGTTTCTCCAGTAAATGAAACTTTTGCAATTCGGGGTGATTGTGCCAAAGGCTTTCCAGCTTCTGGTCCAAAACCTGTTACAATATTCAACACACCTGCTGGAACTATATCTTTAATCAATTCCATCAAACACATAATGGAAGTAGGGGTTTGTTCTGCGGGCTTTACAACAGCACAACAACCAGCTGCTAAAGCTGGAGCCATCTTCCAAACTGCCATTAACAAAGGAAAATTCCAAGGAATAATCTGACCAACCACTCCTAATGGTTCGTGCAATACAATGCTAACAGTGGTTTCATCATGTTCAGAAATAGAACCTTCTTCTGCACGAATAACACCAGCGAAATAGCGGAAATGATCAATACAAAGTGGAAGGTCAACATTTACTGATTCACGAATTGGTTTTCCGTTATCAATTGTTTCAACTGTAGCAAGGTATTGTAGATTGGCTTCCATGCAATCTGCAATTTTGTTGAGAATAGAAGATCTGTAAGCTGCTGAAGTTTTACTCCAAGAAGGAAAAGCTTTGTGTGCTGCATCAAGCGCTAATTCAATGTCTTCTTTGCCTGAACGGGCTGCTTTGGTAAATACTTTACCGTCAATTGGACTGGAATTTTCGAAATAAACTCCGTTAACTGGAGGTACAAATTGCCCACCGATAAAATTATCATAGTGGGGCTTGAAATTTGGTTTTGGCTGTGGCATATCGTTTGTTTTAAATGGTGATACAACACTAATTATTAAAAACGCTTAGTAGTAGCACTATTCATTCAAATGATAGCATAGATTGTTTGAGGATGTTAAAATCGTATTTAAACTAATAAAGTATTAACAGATTCGGGGAAGTTGCTCACCTGTTAAATAACCCACCACTCGGTGCCCACCTATTCTGCTTTTCATCATTACTTTTCCTGCGTGTGCATCTGTTACTTCACCAATAATTTTTGCTTTCAATCCATTCTCATCTTTATGTAACAATTCAAGAGCTTTATTGGCAGCTTCTTTCTTTACAATCGCAACAAATAGACCTTCATTGGCAACGTACAAAGGATCCAATCCCAGCATCTCACAAGCTCCCTCCACTTGTTCATCAATTGGAATACTATTTTGATCAATCACGAATCCCAATTTTCTTATTTCTGCTAATTCATTTAATACCGATGCTAAACCACCTCTTGTAGGGTCGCGTAAAAACTTAATATCTTCTCCTAATGCTTCAATTAAAGAAAGAATGGTATGATTAAGATTGATTGAATCGCTAACTATATCTGTTTCAAATTCTAATCCTTCTCTTTTACTCATGATAGCGATGCCATGTTGCGCAATGTTTCCACTGAGTATGATTTGGTCGCCAACTTCAATACGATTGTGATGGATATTGGCTTTTGGATGAATGATGCCAATACCCGAAGTATTGATAAAAATTTGATCTCCCTTACCCCTTTCTACCACTTTAGTGTCGCCCGTAACAATTTTCACTCCTGCTTTATCTATTGCATTTTTAATGCCATTTAAAATAATCCAGAAGGATTCCATCGTCATGCCTTCTTCAATAATAAATGCTAGCGAAAGATATTTTGCTTCTGCTCCACACATCGCAAGATCATTCACTGTTCCATAAATGGCTAGTTCGCCAATATTACCTCCAGGAAAAAAAATAGGGGAAATGACATAACTATCTGTACTAAAAGCTGTTTTTCCATTTAATGTAAAACTTGCTCCATCATGTTGTTGATCGAGCATGTCGTTTTTTAAAATATCAAAGACTCCACTTTGTAATAAACGATGCGTTAATAATCCACCACTGCCATGGCCAAGTGTTATAACGTCAAAATCAAATTTTGGCATTGGGCAGGATAACTGAAAACTATTTTGATTTGTCAATTGATTCAATTTTTTTATCAAAAAATAAGTTATTGCATGATGGTATCTGAACTATAATGGTAATATGCAGCGCATGCACCTTCACTACTTACCATTGGTGCACCTAATGGATGTTCGGGCTTGCACTTAGTACCAAAATTGGGGCATTGTTTTGGTTTCTTTAAACCCTTCATAATATCACCGCTGATACATTCTTTATTTTCTTCAGCAAAGGGGATATCAATTTTGAATTTCAATCTTGCATTAAACAATTTATATCGTTCATTCACTTCAAACCCACTTTGAGGAATAGAACCGATACCTCTCCAAACACGATCACTCACTGAAAACACTTTTTCAATGGTATCTTTTGCCATTTTGTTGCCTTCCCTTAAAACAGCGCGGGCGTATTGATTTTCTACGGTATATTCTCCTTTTTCCAATTGATTCACTGCCATTAAAATTCCTTGCAATAAATCAACAGGCTCAAAACCAGTTACAACAATTGGAATTTTATATTTTTCTGCAACTGGATAATATTCATCCAATCCCATAATAGTACAAACATGTCCTGCTGCTAAAAAAGCATCAATCACATTCGCCTCATCACTTAAAATTGCTTCCATGGCAGGAGGAACTAATACGTGAGAAGCAAGGATACTATAGTTTACAACATTTTGTTGTGCTGCATGTATCACACTGAGTGCATTAGCAGGTGCAGTTGTTTCAAATCCTACTGCAAAAAAGATTACTTCTTTAGAGGGATTTGATTTTGCTAATTCAACAGCTTCTAATGGTGAATAAAGTATTCTAACATCGGCACCTTCGGCTTTCGCTTCTAATAAACTTTTTTTGCTGCCGGGCACTCTTAGCATATCACCGAAGGAACAAAGTATATGATTGGGTTGTTCTGCAAGCCAAACCGCTTCATCAATTACACTCAGACTAGTAACACAGACTGGGCAACCAGGACCATGTACCATTGTGATTTTTTCTGGCAACATATCGAGTATGCCATTTTTCACCAAGCTATGTGTTTGGCCACCACAAATTTCCATTAAGGTCCAATTTTTGGTGGTAATGCGATGTAATTCTTTAATATATTCTTGAACCAATTGTGGGTCGCGATATTCTGATAAAAATTTCATGCTTATGGATTGGTTTTTAAAGAATCGGGTGTATCTAATTCTTCCACTTCCCCCATACTTTTTAGATAACTAAAAGTGAGTTTAGCTTCTTCTTCATCAACTATATTGATAGCTACTCCTACATGAACTAAAACATAGTCATCCACTTTTGCTTCTGGAACCATGTATAGGCTAACTTCTTTCATGATACCTCCAAATGAAACTTTTCCTTTTCTAAAAGTTTCATCTAGCTGTTCGGTGATAGCGATGATTTTTCCTGGAATGGCTAAGCACATAATTTTAAAATTTATTGTGGGTAATAATGATATTTTTTTATTTAAAGTTCGGTTCTCCAAATTTACTGAACCATGCCATCTGTCCTAAGCTGATGCATTCGTCATTCGGACTCAACTGAACATGAAAATATAGTTCTCTTTTGTGTTGAAGAATTTCAATGATCAAATCCACTAATAATGCGTTTTGAAATACTCCTCCACTAAAAGCAATTTTATCGATAAAAAAATGATTACTGGTTCTTGCAATCGCTTTTGCCAACGAATAGAAAAATTTCCAAGCTATAACTTCATTTGCTTCTTTTTGAAACCAATCATGGATTAATTCATTGATCAATACGGCCCAGTCAAATTCACCTTCATTCAAAGGTAGGTGGTAATAATCGTAACTCCGGCTCTTGCACTTTTTTGCCAAAGCTTCTAAAAGCATGGCGGATTCACCTTCATATGAACATACTGGCATTAATCCTAAAATGCAGGCTACAGCATCAATTAGCCGGCCCATACTGCTTGTAAAAACTAAGTTAGGTTGTCGACTAAGTTGTTGATAATAAGTCCATTCCTGTTGAGTAAAATGTTTTTGTATTAAGTTTTGTGCAAGTGGAAAATTTTGCAAAATACTTAAAGCAGAAAGTCTTGGTTCTTTACTCATTTTATCACCCATCAATTGAGGAAAATATTTGAGGTGAGCAGCTCTTTTTATTTCACCTTGATCATAAATAAAAACTTCACCACCCCAGATTTTTCCATCTGTTCCATATCCAGCACCATCCCATATAATTCCAAGTACTGGTTCCTTTAGATCCATCAATTTATTTTCTGATAAGACTGCTGCAAAATGAGCTTCATGGTGTTGTATGCTGCAGATGGGAATGGTATTTTTCAATGATAGCTCTAAGCCTTTTTCGGATACATAATACCTGGGATGTTTATCGATTAAAATTTGTTTGGGTTTAAAATCCATTAAGCCCGAAACATGTTCCAATGCGGCATCATAGCTATCTTGTGATTCAACTGATTCCTGATCTCCTAAGAACTGACTAATAAAAAGCATTTGGTCTTTTGAAATGGCAAAAGCAGCTTTTAATTCAGCTCCCATTGCAAGGATATCTGAATGCAAAGTGGGAATAGTATTAGGATAATAATTAGGTGCTAGGCCACGACTTCTTCTCAATAATATTTTTTGACCTCGATTGCTTATTTGTAAAACAGAATCATCTTGTGGCGCAACAATATCACGATCATATGTGAGGATGTAATCTGCAATTGTAGATAACCATTGAACTGCATCTTTGTCTTTATAAATAATTGGAGACCCGCTGATATTTGCTGAAGTTGCTATGAGCGGTTTGCCAAAATTATCTGCAATTAATTGTAATAATGCAGATGAAGGTAACATGGCACCGATACTATTTAAATTTGGTGCAATATGATTTATACAGATACCATTTTCTGGATATGATTTTATTGAACATAAAACAATGGGTGCAGAGCGGTCTTTTAATGCTGTTAACTCTAATGGACTTAGAGCAAGATCTGCGCAAACCATTTCTATATCAGCATATAAAATAGCAAAGGGCTTTGATGGCCTAAATTTTCGTTCTCTTAATTTTTTTATAGTGGATTCATTGGTTGCATCACATAAGAGTAGGTATCCTCCTATTCCTTTTACAGCAATAATTTTGCTTTCTCGTAATATGGAAACTATTTGTGTTACATATTCTTTCTGATTATATTTTATTTCAATTCCATCTTTTTCATATAGATGCATTTCAATACAGCAATCAGAACAGCTATTAGTTTGACTATGGTAGCGAATATCTTTGAGGTCTTCGTATTCTTTTTTACAACTTGGGCATTGTTCAATATTATGCATAGTTGTATTCTCGCGATCGTAAGGAAAATTATTTGTTATGGAGTAACGGGGTCCGCAATTAACGCAAGTAGTAAAAGGGTATTGATATCTTTTATTACCAACAGTTTTGATTTCTCTTCTACAATCTTCACAGAGTGTTATGTCGGGAGTTATCAATAATTGTACAGTATTATTTCTATCACTTTTTTGAATATAGAAACCCTTACTTAATGAAGAAGGATAAGGCATTATTTTGTGTGCGGTAATTAATGCCTGAACTGGAGGATGCATAATAAGGGACTGATAAAATTCATTTACATCATCTTCATTTCCTGAACAATAAATATGTACACCATCAAGCCCATTATTGACATAACCATCCAATGAAAAATTGGATGCTAACTTATGGACCCATGGCCGAAAGCCCACACCCTGAACTAAACCAGTGATATGAATATGAAAAGCCTGCATGGAAGGAGTTTTAAGCAGGCGTTAATACTTTGTTTTTTAACCAGTCGTACCATTGTTGCATCCCTTCGCCACTGGTGCAGCTCAATTCAATAATTTCTAAAGATGGATTCACTTTTCTAGCATATTCTTTGCACTTCTCTACATTAAATTTAACGTAGGGTAGTAAATCAGTTTTATTGATGATGCAAAGGGTAGAAGAGTGAAACATATCCGGATACTTCAGAGGTTTATCATCCCCTTCAGTAACACTGATAACAACAGCTCTTTCTTGCTCACCTAAATCAAACATCGCAGGACAAACCAAATTGCCCACATTCTCTATGAATAAAATACTGTCTGCCTGAAGTTTCATTCCCTGAACTGCATGCAATACCATATGAGCATCCAGGTGACAGCCTTTTCCAGTATTTATTTGAGTAACTTTTGTTCCTGTAGCATGAATTCGATCTGCATCATTTGCGGTTTGCTGATCCCCCTCAATAACTGCAAATGAAAGTTCTCCTTTTAGGTCGGTTAATGTTCTTTCAAGAAGACTGGTTTTGCCAGATCCGGGAGAGCTTACTAAATTTATTGCGAGGATATTTCTACCTTCAAAAAAACCTCTGTTTCTTGCTGCTAGAAGGTTGTTTTCTTGTAAAATATCCTGTTCAACATCAACAATGGTTTTGCCAGTCTTTTGGTTATCCCCATGACTATGCCCATGATCGTGTTCGTGGTGAGAAGTGGGTCCACACCCGCAGGTTGCACACATATAGTTCTATTTAAATCTACTAATCTGGTAATACTAAGGATTTCAATTTTAATTCTTTTCCACTGATTATAACTGCCAGATGGCTGTTACAGTTGGGACAACTGTCGTATAACTGCAACATATCAAAATGAGTATCACAGTCAGAACATTTTGCCTTCCCTTCAATGCGATTTACTTTTTTTGTCGCATTCTCTAATATAGTTCTTTTTATGCCTTGTTTCCAAGCAAATTCGAAAGAATCCATTTCTACGCCAGAGAGACATCCAATATCTAATTCTATTTCTTCAATGGCGGAAGCATGATGTTTGGCTGCCTGCTTGGTAGCTAAATCAACAATACTCATCACAATGGATAGTTCGTGCATGGGAGCGCTTCTTTACTAAGATTTGCTTTTTCTGCGTTCTCTGATAATATACACTGTAACAGCTGCCAATACACCTAATGTAATAATCGCATGCTGCGGCTCAGAAAAATAGTGAATAATAGTATAACCATCAGTTTCACCATGTCCTGGATGTGCCCAAGTTAAAGCTGGCAATAGTAATGCAAGGGAAGCGGTTATTTTTTTCATACTAGAAATTTTATATGGTTTCTTCTGCAATGTAATTAATCAATATTCCTAGAAACATGATTAAAGTCATATTGCTTTGTGATAAGTATCATGGAAGAACTATTAACAGAAAACTACTTTGTGTTAGCATTTACCAATTAAAACCTAAACATATGTCTAACGAGCTTGTTCCAATGAAACAGCCTACTTATTATGAAGAGGTAGAACGTAAGGGTTATAGCCGACGTGACTTTCTTCAGTTTGTAAGTATGATGACTGCCTTTATCGGTCTTGAAAATTCTGCCATGGGTCAGGTAGCAAAAGCACTTGAAACCCAACCTAGGCTTCCTGTAATTTGGTTACACTTTCAAGAGTGTACCTGTTGTAGTGAAAGTTTTATCAGATCATCACATCCGATCGTGGCAGATATTCTGCTAGATAAAATTTCATTAGATTATACTGAAACATTAATGGCTGCTTCTGGTTTTCAGGCAGAAAAATGTTTACAGGATACCATGACTAAATACAAAGGGAAATATATTCTTTGTGTGGAGGGCAGTGTTCCATTAGGAGCAGATGGTGTTTATTGTATGATTGGCGGTAAGACTTCTCTTCAAATTCTGGAAGAAGCTGCTGAAAATGCACAGGCAATTATTGCTTGGGGTAGTTGTGCTAGCAACGGTTGCGTACAATCCGCAAAACCAAATCCAACAAAAGCAACTCCGATACACAAATTAGTGAAAGGTAAACCAGTTATTAAAGTTCCAGGTTGCCCTCCTATAGGTGAAGTGATGGCTGGAGTAATTGTTCACTTACTTACTTTCGGACGTATTCCTGAATTAGATAAATTAGGTCGCCCTAAAGCTTTCTACAGTAAGCGTGTTCATGATACTTGTTATCGTCGTCCATTCTACGATGCGGGTCTTTATGTAGAAACCTTTGATGATGAAAATGCAAGAAAAGGATATTGTTTGTATAAAGTAGGTTGTAAAGGACCTTCTACTTATAATGCTTGTGGTGTGATGAAATGGAATAATGGAACAAGTTTCCCTATCCAATCCGGCCACCCTTGTATTGGTTGCAGCGAAGAGAATTATTGGGATAATGGTAGATTATATGAAAGAGGATCTTCATTTGCAGGATTTGGAATTGAAGCTAATGCCGATAATGTAGGAAAAGTTGCATTGGGTGTAACAGCAGCTGCTTTAGCGGGACATGCTGTAATGACCAATGTTCGTAAGAAAAAACTGATTCTAAATCTTGAGGAAGAAGGCAAACAAAGCGAACACGAATTAAAATCTTAATAACTAATTATACAAATTCACTTTATGAGTAAGAGAATTGTTGTAGACCCGATTACCAGAATAGAGGGACACCTGCGCATAGAAGCAGATATCGAAAATGGTAAAATCAAAGATGCTTTTAGCAGCGGTACTATGGTACGTTTGCTGGAAGAAATTTTAAAAGGCCGTGATCCAAGAGATGCATGGGCTTTTGTTGGTAGGGTTTGTGGAGTTTGTACTTCCACACACTCATTGGCATCTGTTCGTTGTGTAGAAGATGCTCTAGGGATTAATGTTCCAGCCAATGCAGAATTGGTTCGTAATATTATGTTCTGTGCTTTATATATGCACGATCACGTGGTGCATTTTTATCATTTGCATGCAATGGATTGGGTAGATGTGGTAAATGCTTTACAAGCAGATCCTAAGAAAACATCTGAATTGGCTCAAAGTATTTCAAAATGGCCTAAGAGTTCTCCAGGATATTTTAGTGATATTCAAACACGTGTTAAAAAATTTGTAGCAAGTGGCCAATTGGGAATTTTTGCAAATGGTTATTGGGGACATCCAGCTTATAAATTACCTGCAGAGGTTAATTTAATTGGACTTGCACACTATTTAGAAGCATTAGAATGGCAGAAAGAAATTGTTAAGGTTCACGCGATTTTCGGTGGTAAGAATCCACATCCAAACTATCTGGTTGGAGGAATGGCTTGTTCTATTGGAATTGATGATGTGAGTGGTATTAATGCTGAAAGATTAGCTGAAGTTGAACAGTTATTGAAACAGGGTAAAGAGTTTATTGAACAAGTTTATATTCCCGATTTAATGGCTATTGCATCATTCTATAAAGATTGGGGTGCAATTGGTGGTGGAATTGGAAACTATTTAGTTTATGGTGATTTACCAACCAATGGTATCAAAGATCCCAAAGGATATAAATTTCCAGCAGGTGCCATTTTGAATAAAGATGTTAGTAAGGTATACGAAGTGGATTTACGTAAAGATGATGAGGTACAAGAATATATTACCAACTCTTGGTATGAGTATAATGGAGGAAACAATGTTGGATTACATCCTTGGAAAGGTGAAACGAATATCAAATACTCAGGACCTAAACCTCCTTTCCAAAATCTTAATACCAATGAGAAATATAGTTATCTGAAAACTCCAAGATGGAAAGGTCATGCGATGGAAGTTGGACCACTTTCTCGTATGTTGGTAGGTTATGCAAGTGGCAGACCAGAATTTAAAGAAGTGGTTGATAAAGCTTTGCAAGATTTGAATGTTCCTATTACAGCATTATTCTCAACATTGGGAAGAACTGCAGCACGAGGGTTAGAATGTAAGTTAGCTGCAGGATGGTCATTAGAGTTTTTTGACCAATTAATTGCAAATATTAAAAAAGGAGATATCAAAATGGCTGAGACCACCAATTTTGATCCTGCAACTTGGGCTAAACACTCTTTTGGAGTTGGTCATGCAGAAGCACCACGTGGGGCCCTCGCACATTGGATTAATATTGATGATCAAAAAATTTCGAACTATCAATTAGTGGTTCCAACAACATGGAATGCATCACCGAGAGATTCAAAAGGCCAATTATCAGCTTATGAATCTTCACTGATTGGTACACCGGTTGCTAACGAACAACAACCATTAGAAATTCTACGTACCATTCATAGTTTCGACCCATGTATGGCATGTAGTGTTCACTTATACGATGAAGATGGTAAAACCATCAGTAGAATTAGTGTAGTGGGTGAATAGTTCATTAACAATTAAAAATTAACGGATGAAAACGAAATTTTTGCATGTTCATCGGTTGCGTCGTGTATATGTTTGGGAATTACCAGTGCGTTATTATCATTGGTTAAATGCCCTTGCCATAATTGTACTCATTGTAACCGGGTTCTTTATTTCTAATCCTTTGGCAATCCAAAGTCATCAGGAAGCAGCCAATCAGTTTACGATGGGTTGGGTACGCGTTATACATTTCATAGCCTCTTATATTTTCTTTTTTAATTTTTTATTCCGCATATATTGGGGATTTGTGGGAAACAAATATGCCAGTTGGCATCAGTTTATACCAACATCCAAAAAATTCTTCAAAGAAATGTGGCATGTTTTTAAAATAGATATCCTCATGATGCGCGGTAAGGAGCATATCAGTATCGGACACAATGCCATGGCAGGATTTATTTATTTTTTTACTTTCCTTGCATTTTTGGTACAATGTTTAACAGGCTTCGGATTGTATGCATCTATGTCTACCTGGTGGTTGCCTAAGTTATTTGCATGGGTTCCATTCCTTTTCGGTGGAGATGCTTTTATCAGAACTGTTCACCATTGGTCTATGTGGTTCTTTATTTTATTTGCTGTGATTCATGTGTATCTGGTTTTTTATCATGATTATGTGGAAGGCCGTGGTGAAATAAGTAGTATGGGTGGCGGATGGAAATTTATTGAGGAAGAGGTATTCCAAAACGAAGAACATCATACTCCAAACGAACCAAAAAACAAAGCATGATAAAGATGTCTGACCTTTTAATTTTGGGTATAGGTAACTATCTAATGGGCGATGAAGGTGTAGGAGTGCATACAGCACTTGCGCTGCAGAAATTGCCTATTGCTGAAACTATTGATGTAGTGGATGGTGGTACAGGAGGGTTTCATTTGTTAGAATTTTTTGAAATTCATGATAAAGTAATTTTGATTGATGCAACGCTCGACAATAATGAACCAGGCACTATTCGATTAATAAAACCAAAATTTGCAATAGATTTTCCTAGAGCCATGAGCACCCATGATATTGGGTTGCGCGATATGGTTAATGCATTGCAATTAATGGACAAAATGCCCGAGATATATTTATTTGTGGTAAGTATAGAATCAATACAACAACAAGGCATTGAACTTACAGCAGCAATTGAGAAAGCCATTCCGAATCTAATTGAGAAAGTTTTAGAACTAGCTAATCAACTTCAGGAAAAAAGCGTATTAGTATAATTCAAAACTGCCTCCATTAAACTTAGAGCTTCATTTTTTCTTAAGGGAGAAAATGAAGCTTTTTATTTTTAATTCACTTGCATTGCTATCTTTGGCTTTCTATCAAAACATAACTATTTGCGCCACATATTAGACAATCCCATTTGGAATTCGCTTCAAACAGAAGATGCGAAAATGAATCTTGGCACTGAAAGTATTGCTATTTATTCTCCTGAAATTTCACCTTTTGTTGGCCTAGAGAATTGGGATACTGATTCGCAGGAAAAACTTTTTGATTTTTTGCCAGAGGGAAGAACCGTATCTACTTTAATTGCTCAACCTTTTATCCTTTCAAAAAAATGGGATTTAGTATTTTCTCTCGGCTTATTTCAAATGGTTTGCACAAAGCCCAAGCCATTTAATGGCCCTGTAGTGGCGATACAGACACTTGGAGAAGATCAAATAGCTTCTATGATAGAATTGACAGCATTGACTAAACCAGGCCCGTTTACCCAAAGAACAATCGAATTTGGCAATTATATTGGAATATTTGAAAACGAGCAATTGATAGCCATGGCGGGTGAAAGGTTACATCTGACCGACTTCACTGAAGTAAGTGCAGTATGTACTCACCCTTCCCATGTGGGAAAAGGATTTGCGGCGGTTCTAGTAAATCAGCTTTCCAATCAAATACAAAAAACAGGCAAAACTGCTTTTTTGCATGTTCGTCAGGATAATCAACGTGCCATTAGTTTGTATCAAGGATTGGGTTTTGAAATTCGAACTGAGATATATTTTGCTGTGATAAAGCCAAGAAAGTAGTCACTTTATCGTTATCCTAAAAACCTTGAATGAGAATTTTAAAGGTTTGCATTAAATTACAGGTATTTATTGTTTCTTAATTTTTCTAATGCTTCAGTTTATTAGAATAAAAAGAAAAAGATATTCATCATGAGGGTTGTACAATTTTATATCGGTTTATTTTTCTTTTTTTGGTTACTAGTAAATGCAAATAAAGGGTTCTCTCAAAGAGATGCCCGTTATCCTACGCCATCAGGTAATAACAATCAACTCTTTTTTATTCAAAGAGATCCAAACATAAATACGTTGATTTATGAATTGAATATGAAGAATGGCGCACTTAATGAAGAGGAGCCAGTGCATGTATTTTGGATTCGGTACGCTGAAAAAGGGCAACAGGATGATTTAAATTATATCCAAAGAAATTTTGCTTATGGCATTAGATCTAAAATGATCAGTAAGGATAATTATGAAATTCATTTCGTTTCCTATAAGAGAAAAATAATGTATTTGAGAAAATCTGCAGACAATAAATTTTATGTTTATACAGATATTAATAAAAAACAAGCCATTCTGAAACAAGTATTTGTAAGAGTGAATGGTGGATCTTTTTGGGTCCCCAATATTGAATATGTGGAATTAAAAGGGATTGATCCAATTACTGGAATTGAAGTTGTTGAAAGAATGAAAATCTAAAATTTCTAAATTGAAAATATATTCTAAAACCAATATTGTATGATGCATTTAGTTAAGAATATAAAACCTACAATTAAATATTAGCAAGGCATTTTAATGAAATATTTTTGAGAAAAATTTTATTTTTCGAAAAGCTTCCTGACATAGTTCATTAAAAAAGGGAGGTTGTTAAATCTGCAATGATAATAAGGCTGGATTTCAGGATGAAATGATTCATAAAATTCCTTGATCCCCTTTTTTTCTGAACCTTCAAAATCAAATACAAGATTTTCTTCGCTAAATTCTTGTATGATTTGATCTAACAAGAAATGATTAGCAGCAAATGAGCGTCCAATAGTGTTAGTAGTATTAAGTAAAAGATAGAGTCTTTTATTGTCTTTCAATAAAAGAGCTATTGACAAAGGATCATTAGTTGTTTCATTATGTACAGATCTTATGATACATTGATTATTTTTTGCTAACTCCAAACAAACTTTTATTAGATTTTGATAATCTGTAAAATTATAATGTGGAAAACGTTCTTGGTATTGAGCTTGGAATTGTAGAATTGTATCCTCAATGTTTACATCTTTATTATAGGTAAGATTTCTCTTCTCGGATTTTTGTAAATTCTTAATTAAATCATGAGTGTATCTTGAATGTATTTGAGGATATGATTGATTTAGATTAAGAATATAATTTGTTTTTTGAAAACATTTTGTCTTTTTTAATACTTCTGAATTCCGGTAATTTAAAAATAGATCCCCAAACCTTGCGAACTCTTTTAATGTATTTAAAATATTGGGAATTGGTAGATTTGAAAGGTCTCCAAAAAGTCCCAATTGTTGTATAAATGCAGGCGCGTAAAAATATCGGATCCCCCATTTTTTTCTCCATGGCAATGGCATTATTGTTTTATAATCACCTATGATAAGTCCAGACCAATGGTCGCAAAGAGTTGAAAGAAAAAAATAATCCGCATATATAATAGAATTATCACTTTGTTCAACGCAATTATTCCATCTGGTTGAATCAATCTTATTCGAAGGTAATATTTGGATGATGTTGTTCATTCAAGATTTAAAGTAATTCTTTTTTAAATTATTTTCCTTTCCCTAATAGAATGATCCTGATTGTGTGTATCATAATTTTAAAGTCGAGCAATAATGATATGTTCTCAATATACATAAGATCATATTTCATTCTTTCGATCATTTCATTCATTGAAGATGCATATCCAAATTGAACCATTCCCCATGAAGTAAGGCCAGGCTTAACTTTGAGAAGGTATCGGTAATAAGGTGCCTGCTTTAAAATTGCGTCGATATATATTCTCCTTTCTGGTCTAGGTCCAACAAAGCTCATATCACTCAATAATATATTCCATAGTTGCGGTAACTCGTCGATTCTCCATTTGCGCATGAACTTTCCCCATTTTGTGATTCGTGAGTCATTATCTGTTGAAAGTGCTGGTCCATTTATTTCAGCATCTGAGTACATGCTCCTAAACTTATAGATATAGAAAGTTTTGCCTTTTAACCCAACTCTTTCTTGTGAATAAATGATTTTCCCTGGTGAAGTGAGTTTAGTAATAATTGCAACTAAAAGCAATAATGGACTTAATAGAATTAGATTAAATAATGAAAAACCTATATCGAATATCCTTTTGATATTTTGTTGCCAAAATGGTAGTAATTCATTTTCTAGGTCTATGAGAGTGGCCCCGTATACATTGTTCGTTTTTACAGAACCAGAAATAATATCAATCATGTTAGGTGCGATCTTGATGTGCACTTCTTTTTCGATTAAAGCATTAATTATTTTTTCGGCTTCCAGGTACTGTTTTTTATCAACCGAGATGATTACTTGATCAATATTTTCTTTATCTATTACTTCATTGAGTTTACTCACATTGCCCAGACAATTTAAATATTTAGTTAATCCATTTTTCAAGTCATCTTGAGTAGACAGATATCCAATAGGTTTAAAGCCTAAGTAAGAAAAATTTTTAATTAATTCTTTGTAAATAATTTCTGCTTCATGATTATTTCCTATAAAAAGAGTATTGAAAAATACTTTTCTTTGGATAATATCGCGTTTGATTTTTTCAAGAATCAATGCACGCCCAATAAAAATGATTGAAAATTGTATCAGTAAATAAATACTTAAAATGGCAATGCTGTTATTTTGAAAATTGATTATCCAAATAAAAAGAATTCCTATTGAAGTATTGATGATGGTATCAGTTAATTCGTTTAACCTAGACTTTTGGTAGAGGGAATTCTGATAACTCCCTAGAAATAAATACCATAGAACCCACACTAAAGGAATCAAGAAATATTCCCTGATTACAGAATTCTCAAAAAAGCTATTTGAAGAATTAAATATAATTTGAATAGGAAATGCAATACTCTTGAATACAATCCAGCTGATTATAGAAAATATATAATCGCTAAGAGCATAAATAGTGCTATTCCTTAAATTATTTTGCATTCATTTAAACCAGAATACTGGTACTATTAATTTTTTCCAGTATTTGATGTGCAACTTCCATCGCTAGAAATCCATCAATTTCGCTAACAACAGTAGGAGTATTATTTTCTATTGCATCAACAAATGATTCCAATTCAAGTTTTATAGCATTCTGAGGGCTAATAATTGGATTTGCAATTGCAATTGTTTTTTTCCCATTTTGAGTTTCAATATCAAAAGAGAATACATTGGTGTCTTCAGGCTGTTTAAGTTTGATGATTTCTGTTTTCTTTTCAAGAAAATCAATTCCTATATATGAGTTTGGTTGAAAAAGACGCAGTTTTCGCATTTTTTTCATGCTAATACGGCTACTAGTTAAATTCGCAACACACCCATTATTAAATTCAATACGAACATTCGCAATATCAGGGGTATCTGTCATAACGGCTACTCCACTTGCTGAAATATGTTTTACATCACTTTTTACCAGACTTAAAATGATATCAATATCATGAATCATTAAATCAAGTATAACACTTACTTCTGTCCCTCTCGGATTAAATTGGGCAAGTCTGTGTACCTCAATGAACATGGGGTTTAAATTCATTCCCTTCAAAGCTAAAAAAGCTGGATTAAACCTTTCCACGTGGCCTACTTGAACTTTTACATTTGCTTCCCTAACGATATTTACAATATCTCTACCTTCTTGGATAGTATTTGCTAAGGGCTTTTCTACAAAAACATGCTTTCCTTTTCTTATTGCCTGCATACAGACTGCATAATGGTGGTCTGTCGGTGTAATTACATCAATAATATCACAGGCATCCATTAATTTATCTTCATCCATAAAACGTTTCAGGCCATATTGTTCAATGACCTGATTTGCATTGTCATTGTTAGGATCAAAAAATCCAACTAATTTCACACCCTCTATTTCTTTCCAATTATTGAGGTGGAATTTTCCCAAATGCCCCACTCCAAAAACGCCAACTTTAAGCATATTTCTTCCAATTTATAGCGATAAAGGTAGTTATTCAAGTGTGTAAAAATGGATTGTTTTGAAGTTGTGGATAGTTTGCCTTTTATGCTGTTTTATTGAAACATTTCATAGGTTTTGACATTAGTAAGTGTGTGTGAGTCTTCTAAAGACTTTGCACAAGCCTCGGAATGGGGTAATTCGTACTTGAAAAAGAATTCCATAGTATGAATCTTACCTTGGTAAAACGCAGGGCTATTGGATTTGAAATTTGCCTCTTTAATTCTTTGTGCCGCTACTACCGACATTTTCAACCACTGCCAAGCAATAATAATATATCCTGCCATTTCCATAAATACTGTTGCATCAGAAAGGTATCTTTCAATATCTCCTTTCATTGCAAAACCGGAAAGATGGGTAAGCACTTTAGCCATTCTTTTTAATTCAATATCTAAAGTATTTGCATATGGAGCAAGATTTTCGAATTCCTTGGATGCTTTTAAATCGAGACTGATTGAATTCATTAATAGTTGCACTGCTTTCCCATTTTGCATGGTTACTTTTCTACCTAATAAGTCAAGAGATTGAATGCCGGTAGTGCCTTCGTATAATGACATGATTTTCAAATCCCGATAGAGTTGTTGTACCGGGAAATCAGTTGTAAAACCATATCCTCCCAAAGTTTGAATTGCTAATGCTGCTGACCTGCTTCCTTGTTCAGAGGCATAAGTTTTAACGATAGGGGTTAGTAATTCTAAAAGCAATAAATAATTCTCTTTTTCCTCACCTGTGGAAACATGTACCTGGTCATAAAGCTTATTGCATTCCATAGCTAGCGACAATGATCCTTCTGAAATTGATTTTTGTGTTAAAAGCATTCTCTGAACATCAGCATGATTTATAATCAAAGTAGGGGCTTTGGATGGGTCTTTTTCTGATGCCGACCTTCCTTGCGGTCTTTCTAAACAATATTGTAATGATGCCTGGTAAGCAGCCATCGCAACAGATGCCGCACATTGGCCCACACTAATTCTTGCACCATTCATCATTTGAAACATATAAGAAAGTCCTTTGTGAGGTTCGCCCACTAAAAAACCTCTACAGTCATCATTGTCTCCAAATGATAAGTGGGTGGTAGAATATCCTCGTTGTCCCATTTTTTGAAAATCACCAGCACAATAAACATCATTGTATGTTAAGTTGCCATCTTTTTCTGGTCTATATTTTGGGATGATAAATAATGAAATGCCTTTAACACCTGCAGGAGCACCTTCGATTCTGGCGAGCGTTAGATGAACAAAATTATCTACTGCTTCATGTTGTCCTCCGGATATAAATATTTTTTGTCCTTTCACTAAATAGTAGCCATTTTCAGTTGATTTTGCACTAGTGATAATATCTGAAAGTGAGCTGCCCGCTTGAGGTTCAGTTAAGGCCATGGTGCCTTGCCAGCGACCTTCATAAATCGGTGGTACATAAGTTTCTATTTGTTCTTGATTTCCAAAACTGGTAATTAGATCTGCAGAGCCAGTAGAAAGTCCAATATAACCTTGAACACTGTTATTGGCAGCTTGAAATATATGCTGCCCTGTATTGAATATCATTTCAGGTAATTGCATGCCGCCATTTTCGAATTTCGCGGCCCCACCAATCCAGCTTTGAGCAGCAGCACCCTGAATAATTTTTTTGAGTTGAGGATGTGTTTTAACGCCACCATTCCCATCGTATAAAGCGGGTTGTTCGTCGAGCGCTTTGAAATAGGGGAACATTTCCTGATCTGCAAATAGTTTTGCAGATTCTAAAATCATCCATGCTTGTTCTGCGTCTAAATGAGAAAACTTTTCGAATTTAAAAAGTGTTTCTACATCATGAATTTCAAATAAAAGATAACGAATGAATTCCATGCTTGTATATCGTGCCATGTTGATAAGGTTTGTATGAATGTATTATTTTATGTTAAAAAATCATGCTGATAATTTCAGCAACAAATGCTGGTTTTTCTTGCCCTTTGATTTCGATGCTGCAATTTAAGAATAGTTTTACGCTGCCATTCGGCATTTCTTCAACATTACAAATAGTTGCAGACAATCTAATTTCACTTCCAACCTGAACGGGAGAGATGAATCTAGCTTTATTAATTCCGTAGTTTATGAATGAATTGATTTTTTCGATGAAAATAAGCTGGTAGAAGAATTGAGAGGCAAGAGACATAGTGAGGTATCCATGTGCAATTGTTTTTCCTCCTGGCAAATCTTGTTTTGCTTTTTCTGGATCAATATGAACCCATTGGTAATCGAGGGTTGCTTCAGCAAATTGATTGATCCGGTCTTGAGTTATTGTAAACCAATCAGTTTTTCCAAGTGATCTGCCTATATTTTTTTTAAGATCCCTTTTATCTTTAAACACAGTAGGGGTTTCTATAGTATCAATTTCATCAACTGTATTTTTAATAGGGGTTATCGTTGGGTTATCAATTGAAGTTTCATCCCAATTTCCAATTTTTACAATTGCTTTTCCAATTACTTTTTGCAGCTGTAAATCCTGAAGTGCATCAGCTGCATTTTCAAGGGTATAAATTTTAAAAATATGCTGTTTGATTTTCCCTGAAAGTAGCCATTGCACAATTTCCCCTATATTTTTTAAGTTCTCTAGTGGTTCTTTTTCTGCAAAACTGCCCCAGAATATTCCAATTATTGAACAACCTTTTAAGAGTGGTAAATTGAATGGTAATTGAGGAATTGTGCCGCTAGCGAATCCAATTATAAGGTATCTTCCTTTCCAAGCCATCGATCTAATTGCAGGTTCTGCAAATTCGCCTCCAACAGGGTCAATAACTATATCTACGCCTTTGTTATCAGTGATAATTTTAATTTGTTCTTTTAAATCTTCTTTTTTGTAGTTGATTAAAAAATCTGCGCCTTTGTTTTTACAAATGTTAAGTTTTTCATCAGTAGAAGCACATGCTATTACTATGGCCCCCATTTGTTTAGCTATTTCTACTGCGGCGAGTCCCACACCGCCTGCAGCTCCTAATATTAAAATGGTTTCACCTGATTTAATCTCAGCTTTTTGTTTTAATGCATAATAGGAAGTGCCATAATTATATAATGTTCCGGCCGCCATAATAAAATCCATTTTATCTGGAATAGGAAATACCCGGCTAGAATCTACTGCAACTTGTTCTGCAAATCCACCCCAACCACAAAGAGCAAGTACACGATCTCCAATTGAATATTTTGAAACGTTCTTTCCCACTGCAAGAATAACACCAGAAACTTCCCCTCCTGGTGCAAAGGGGGGATTGGGTTTAAATTGATATTTCCCTTCTATGATAAGGTTATCTGGAAAGTTAACTCCACAAGCTTTAACCGAGATCAATACCTGATTATCGCCAATGATTGGCGCTTCAATATCTTGTAATAATAAACTTTTTGCACTTCCAAAGTTTTGACATAACAATGCTTTCATGAAATGGCTTTAATCGATGATATAGCCTCAATTTACATTGAAATCAGTACGAATTTTAAAAGAATTGTTAGGTATTTTTTATTATAAATCAGTTCTAGGTTCAGTGGAGAGACCCATAAATCTTTTCATTCTTTTAATGATTCCTTTTAAAAGGCCTCCATCCATTTGGATACGACGATCTGCTGTCCAAACTAGTGCTTTAATATTTTTAACATGATAAAGATTGCCGAATTTGTTTTCGCGGAGTTTTACTGCTAACCATCCGTCTTCATTAGTGCCAAGGGGATGTTCGAACCCATTAACTGCTATACCTTGATCTCTCTTAAAACCAGAATTAAATCCATATACGTTTACTGCTTCTTCATTAAATGTTCTATTATACCAACGTAAAAGATCAGCTAAATATTCATAAAAGAAATAAACCCAGCGTGGAGTACCTGCAGTTGGAATAAAGGAGAAATTGCCATAAACAAGTGCAACATCTGTATTTTCTGCCATTGGCCTTACCATTTCTTCAATCCAATTGATTGGGTAAATAGTATCTGCATCTGCATTCAAAATGTATTTGCCCTTTGCAACATTTAACCCTGCATTTCTTGCAGCAGTAATTCCTGGTATTTTTTCTAATATACAAATAACCCCCGTTTTTATAACTAATTCTTTCGTTCTGTCTATTGAATTGTTGTTTACAACTATTATTTCAACATTATAGCTACATTGATTATTTACTAATGTATATAATGTTTTGAGTATATTTTGTTCTTCATTAAAGGCGGGAATAACTACAGAAACTTCGGGGCTACCTTTTTTGAGAAATGAATAGAGGTGATGAATTTGGTGGCAAGATTGCTCTTCAGTTTCATTTAAATTATATTTTTCAATTATATAGGGAGGGGTAAAAAAATATCTCATTAAACTTGATAAGGATTTTTACAAAATATAATATAACACATTGATTATTAATGCTAAGATAGTAAAAAAGTGTTTGAAAAAGTATCTAAATTACTAATATTAAAATTTTAATATCTCATTTCTAATTCATTTTTCGATAATTTGGCCAAATAAAAACGTATAATAACTAATTTATATTAGTTATTAACAATTTCTAATCAATTTTAGTAAAATTAGTATTAACTATTTTTATTTTCATTATTTTAAAAGATTGAAATATACCTTTGTGTTTAAGGTGTTTTTGATATTACATAAATCAATAGCAAGGGAGAGGAATTGAAAATTTTAGTTGTTGATGATGAACCAGATATTCACAACGTAACAAGACTCGCATTA
>JBAXHC010000013.1:0-46530 GCA_037139075.1 Bacteroidota bacterium | reverse complement strand
TTTTTATTTTTTTTTGAATTTTGAATTTTGCCTTTTGAATTAGTATTTAATTTTGTAATACCCCATTACAATATATAATTGCGCCAATCCATAAGTGAGCATCACAAAAATATCAATGGAAGGATCTTGTAAATTGAATTTGTTGATCGCTAATAATCCATCTGACAAAACAAATAATACAGCACCTGGAATAAAATAATGAATAGCTGCATGATTGTATTCAATTGAATCCGCCAGGTTAGCTGAAAGAATGGTCATGGTTGCTATTAATAGCATATATACTATGATAGGAATGAAAAAAGCCCCGGCATTTTCTTTGATAACAAATACAATAATTGAACAGGAAATAGCTAATACCAGAAGCGCTAATGTGGCATATTTAGCCTTTTTAATAGTAATGCTCTTTAGTGAATAAAAGTAAATCCCATTACTAATATGCGTGATCATAAATCCAAGCATTCCAATAAGAAAAAACTGGGCACCATCAAATGCTAAGAATAAATCCCCTGAAAAAGATCCTAATAAAGCAATGATGGGAAGTAGAAATCTTTTACTGCTTTTATTTCCTGAAAAATGTATTGTAAATAAGAGTATCAAAAATGGAACTAATAATAACTTGGTATAAAAACGCAAATCATTTAGTTCAAAAAATATCAAAGCACAATGTGCGAAAAGTATAAAGAGATATATTAATATCCCTCTTTTCTTAAGAAATTCCATGGCATGAATCGTATTAGCTAAAATAAATTTAGCTTAAAGAAAAGTTAGATTAACGGTTTGGGCCATTTATTTCTGCAGGTTTTAGTAATATTGCGCTATGCCGAAAGAAGCTGATAAGGATTTTTTTGAAAGGTGGACAACACAAAGAGATGTTTACAAAAATGCTGCAAGACCATTTTTTATAGGATTATCAGCCGGAATTAGCATTGGAATAGCCATTTTATTGTCGATTTACCTTGGATGGTACCAAAGAGCAAATATGGAATTAAATAGTAATTTAAATCCATTTGTTTTTTTAATAGCCATCATTGGGATTTCAATTTTTATGGCGTTTATGTATCGGAATTACCAATGGGAAAAGAACGAACAACGATATTTATCCATTTTAGCAAGAAAAAAACAAACAGAAATCCATCACTAGATGCAGCCTAAAAGCATAAATATGCGTCTTAACACCTAAACCCCAACATGAGAAAACTGATTTTCGTATTACCGGTATTTTTATTAGCCGCTTTATCCTGTGGAAAAACAAGCACTTCAGGTTGTACACCCGCTACTGTAGCATCTGAACAAACGGCACTGGTAAGTTATTGCACTACTAACAGCATCAATTATACAGCACATAGTTCTGGAATATTATATGAAATTGTAAATCCCGGATCAGGAAATACCCCGACATTAGCTTCACGTATATATATTACTTATACTGGAAAATTATTCAATGGTACTGTCTTCGATTCACAAAGTAATGCTACTTTAACTGGATGGACATTGAGTTCATTAATTGATGGCTGGAAAATTGGCCTTCCTTTGATAAAAAAAGGTGGACATATTAAATTGGTCATTCCGTCGTCTTTGGCTTATGGATGTGCTGGATCTGGTACAACCATTCCTTCAAATACACCACTTTTTTTTGATATTAGTTTAGTTGACGTTCAATAAATAGGAATCTGCCTTAAATAAGGAGTTTTCAGAGCTAAAAAATTGGCACAAATCACTATTTGGGCTCATTTTTTAGCTTTTTTTGCCTTAATACGATACTTCCTAAAACCAAACTATTCACAGGAAGGAATTATTCATTCCCATTCCCCTATCTTTGCCGCTCTAAAAAAAATTGTAAACCGTTACTTATATGCAACTTAAAGGTTTAGTGCGCTTCTTTGCCATTGCTCTGATTTTGATCTGTCTGTATCAATTGTCCTTTACATGGATTGTTCGTAACCACGAATCTAACATGGAAGCCAAGGCTGATATTTGGATGAAGCAATTTGCAAGCCCAGAACAGAAATACCCTTCAAACAAAGAACAACAATCTGTTTATACAGATAGTCTGAAAGAATTAAAGAAAGAACGATTAACTCGTTTGCTCGACAGTACGAAAGATGTTAGCCTCGCTTTTGGTTTTACCAATTATAGAAGTGCTAAAGAAAAAGAGTTATTGTTAGGTCTAGACTTACAAGGAGGAATGAGTGTAACGATGGAAGTTGGTTTGAGCGACTTGCTTAAATCGCTTGCAAACTATACTAAAGATCCAGTCTTCACTAAAGCATTAGATAAAGCTGTTGTAAGAAAAGCGAATAGTGGTGCTGATTTGATTTCTTTGTTTAAAGAAGAGTTATTGTTAGCCAACCCTCAAGCAAAATTAGCTCCTTATTTCGCAACCAGAAGTAACGGAAAAGTTAAGTTCGATGATAGTGATTCAAAAGTAACAGAATATTTAAGAGAGCAGGCTACTTCAGCTTTCAACAATACTTATCGTATTCTTCGTACTCGTATAGATCAGTTCGGAGTATCTTCTCCAAATATCAATCCTGATCCTGCTAAAAGCATTATCAATATTGAATTAGCTGGTATTAACGATAAAGAAAGAGTTCGTAAATATTTACAAGCAACTGCAAACCTGCAATTCTTTGAAATGTATACTTTGGAAAGCAAAGACGTTCAAAGTGGCATCGTTGCAGCTGATAAAGCAGCACAAGAATATTTAAACGGAATTAAATCAACTGATACCGTTTCTGCAAAAGCAGATACTACCAAAAAAACTGCGATTGTAGCTGCTAAAACTGCAGACACTTCAAAAACAGCAACTATCTCAAATATTGCTGCTGATACTAAATCTGCAACAGCAAAAAAAGATACCACTAAAGCAAAATTGAATGAATCTCCGATTGTTCGTTTAATTCAATTTGCTCAACCTTATCAGGGTCGTGGTGGAAAAACAATTTTCCCTTCTAATCTTGGATATATTCAAACAAAAGATACAGGTCGCTTAAATGATTTCTTAAGAATGGATATTGTTAAAAACAAATTCCCTTCTAACCTAGCATTCATGTATGGCAAAATGGATGCTTCTGATGGTAAAACAAAAGATATCCTGATGCTTTATGCCATTAAAACATTAGATAATGGTCAGGCTGAATTAGAAGGCGACCATATCACTAATGCAGGGCAAGACTACGATGAAAGAGGCAAGATTGCTATTAAAATGAACATGGACAAGATTGGTACCAATATCTGGGCTAAAATGACTACTCGAAATGTAGACAAGCCAATTGCTATCGTACTTGATAATTTTGTTTACTCTGCACCGAATGTAAATGATCCAATTACTACTGGTAATTCTCAGATCAGTGGATCTTATACTTTAAAAGAAGCACAAGACCTTTCTGAATTATTAACCAGTGGTAAATTAACAGCTCCGGCAAGAATAGTTGCAGAGCAACAAGTTGGTCCTACTTTGGGTAAAGAGTCAATTAAGGGTGGCGCAATGTCGTTCTTGATTTCCTTTATTGTAATCTTTGCATTAATGTTATTGTATTTCAACACAGGTGGTTGGGTTGCAAACATGGCATTGATCTTAAACTTATTATTTACTATTGGTATCTTAAGCGCTTTAGGCTTTACTTTAACAGCACCAGGTATTGCTGGTTTAGTATTAACAATCGGTTTAGCGGTAGATACGAACGTAATTATATTCGAGCGGATTAAAGAAGAACTTACTAAAGGAAAGAGTTATCAAAATGCCGTTAATGATGGTTATCAACGTTCATTGTCTCCTGTATTGGATGCACACGTTACTACCCTGTTAACTGCCTTGATCTTAGCTTATTTTGGTCTTGGTCCGGTTCTTGGATTTGCAACAACTCAGATCATCGGTATCTTATTGAGTTTGTTCTGTGGTATCCTTGTTTCTAGATTAATCACTGATTGGTATACAAATAAGAATCGTCACTTCGAATATTTCACTGGTATTTCTAAGAAAATTTTCAAACACGCATCTTTCAAATTCATTGAATATAGAAAGATTGCTTATGGTATATCTGTAGTAGTTCTTATTCTTGGTATTGGATCATTCTTTAATGGTTTCAAGCAAGGAGTTGAATTTAAAGGTGGACGTAGTTATACTGTTAGATTCGATAAACCAGTTAAAGAAGAAGATATCAGATCTACTTTAAAAACAACTTTTGGTGAAGATGTAATTACTAAAACGGTTGGATCTGCTAATCAAATTAATATCACTACAGCCTATAAAATCACTGAGAGTGGTAACAATATTGATTCATTGGTTGAGAATAAATTATATACTGGTTTAAAACCATTTATACCTGAGACAGTTACATTCTCAGAATTTGAAAGCAAATACAAACAAGGTTCACAAACTGTTTTACCTACAATTTCTGATGATCTAAAATCAGGAGCTGCAAAAGCGGTAATCTTCGGTATCATCATTATTTGTTTGTACATCTTTATTCGTTTCCGTGACTGGCGTTATTCTTTGGGAACTATTTTCTCATTGTTACACGACGTTTTCGTAACCTTGATAGTATTCAGTTTCTTCAAAAATATTGTACCATTCCCATTAGAAATAGATCAGCACTTTATTGCTGCCATCTTAACCGTAATTGGTTTCTCAATGAACGATACAGTTATCGTGTATGACCGTATTCGTGAAGACAGCAAATTGATGAAAGGTGTTGACAACGGTACCATCATTAACCGTGCAATCAACGAAACATTGAGTCGTACTATCATGACTTCATTAACCGTATTCTTAACCATCCTGATCCTCTTCATCTTTGGTGGTGAAGTAACTCGTGGTTTTGCATTCGCCATGTTAATTGGGGTTATCACAGGTACCTACTCTTCTATTTTCGTAGCTGCTCCAGTATTGGTGGATTTTGCTAAGAGCAGACCTCTTGGAAAAAACACTGATGATAAGAAAAAGTAATTAATCTTATATATTTTGAAAGCCCGTCATGAAAAATCATGACGGGCTTTTTTTATTAAAATCTAATTAAAGAAACATGTTTACAGAATTTTAACATCTATTTTTTTGGAATGCTAACTAATTTGCAGCCGATAGTTCTGTGCAAAGATTTAATAAACATATTATCCGTTTAATTACTCTTATAATTGCTTTGCAATTATTGAATTTGAGTATTTATGCACAAGATTTTACACCTATATACAACAACCAGGGAACTACTGAGACCAATATTTCTGAAACAATTGTAGAATATGTTATTGAAATAGTATTAGGTCATACTGGCGCTATTCCTGAACAATCACAGCATCATAAGGATCTACATTTTCATAAACATGTATCTTACAAAGCAATTGGCTTTGAAAAAACAGTTTTGTTATCTGATTCTCAAATCAATATTGCAAAACTACCTATCCCTATTCAGGAATCATTTAAAGATCTCTATCATCAGGAGATTAATCCTCAGCCTCCTAAGATCTAATCATCATCTATTTTATTTGTAATTAACGGTTGACACTACCCATGTAGTTGATCTGTTATTTTCTTTATTCAAATAACTAAAATTATGTTGAACAAATTTTTGTACGGACAGAAGTCCGGCAGAGGCATTTGCATTATTCTATTACTGTGCCTATTTCAAATGAATGTAAATGCACAGATACAAACCGACACAATAAAGATGCATTTACCCGAGATGGAGGCATTATTTATAAAAAATAATTTATCACTTCTGGCAGCGAAATATAATATTGATGCTAACAAAGCATTGATTGAACAGGCGAAACTTTGGGATAATCCAATGCTTGTAACGGATCAGAATATTTATGCTGATAATAAATTTTTTGCACATGGGAAAGATGTAAATGGGCAAGTACAAGGACAATACTTTATTCAAATTCAACAACTCATAAAAACTGCAGGAAAGAGAAGTAAATGGATCGCAATGACTTCCACAAATGCAAAATTGAGTGAGTTACAGTTTAATGAAATCATGCGTAATTTAAAATATCAACTGCGAACCGATTACTATTCTATTGCACAAAGAATGGGTGCGCATCAATTATATCGTAAGGAATTAAATGAACTGCAGAAGTTGTTAGTGGGCATGAAATCTCAATTAGAAAATGGGAATATTGCCAAGAAAGATTATTTAAGAATTCAGGCTTTAATTCTTTCCATGGAGCAAGACCTTGCAGATAATGATCGTGCAATAGCAGATACAGAAACGGAGCTAAAAAGTTTATTGCAATTAAATGTAAACACTTTTATTGAAACATTTGATAGCACTATAATTAACAAATCTATTTCCTTCAGTTATGAAATGATATCTGATACTGCTAGAAAATATAATTCAGCATTTGCAATTGAGCAAACTCAATTAATATATCAACAGCAGAATCTAAGTTATCAGAAAGCATTGAAATCACCTGATTTTACAGTTGGTCCGGAATATGATCATAATAGTAACTATGCACCACACTATGTTGGGCTAAGCATATCATTACCGCTCACAATTTTCAATAGAAACCAAGGGAATATAAAAAGTGCACAGTATACTGTAAAACAAGAAGAAACAAACTTATTACAGGTGCAACAACAATTAAATAATAGTATTCAAAATGCTTTGAAAAAATTCTATTTAACAAAAGAATTAAGCGGCAAACAAGAACTAATATTTTATAATGAATATGAAGCACTCTTTAATAATATCACAGAAAGTTATCGACAACGCCAAATAAATTTAATTGAGTTCATTGATTTCTTTGATGCGTTTCGAGAATCAGAATTGAATCGTTTGAATCAAACCTTCAATTTACATGCGGCTATTGAGGAAATAAATTACTTAGCTGGAAAAGATATGTTTAACTAAAAGATAAAATATTTAATATGAAAAAAAATATAATAATAATAACATTCTCTTTTTACAGTTTAAGCATAATTGCTTGTACTGAGAAAAAGCCAATTGATCAAAAAGAACAAAAAGTATGTATTTCCGATTCAATGCAGAAAATGATCAGCCTGGATACTGCTAAAATTAGCAATATTAACGACGAACTTTCTCTTTCAGGAGAAGTTAGTTTCGACGAAAACAAAGTAGTAAAGGTATATCCGTATAGCAGTGGACAAGTGATTGAAGTAAAAGTAACTATCGGTGATAAAGTTGAAAAAGGACAACCACTCGCAATTATCAGAAGTGCTGATATTGCCGGAAATTATAGTGATTTAAAATCTTCTGGTTCAGATATTGCAATTGCAAAAAGAGAAATGGAGAATACTAAGTCGTTATACGAAAAGGGAATTAGCAGTGAACGGGAATTTACAATTGCAAAAGAGAATTATCAAAAAGCATTATCTGCAAATCAAAAAATGGATGATTTAATTAAGATCAATGGAGGTGGACATACACAGTCAAATGGAACCATTGTTATAACTGCTCCAACAAGCGGTTATGTAGTTGAAAAAAATATTAACTCAGGTGGATATATCAGAAATGATAATAGCAATAGTTTATTTACAATATCCAATTTAAGCAATGTTTGGGTTTGGGCAAATGTTTTTGAAGCTGATATATTGAAGATTAAAGAAGGTTATGAAGCTCAAATAACAACGCTTGCATATCCTGGAAAGATTTTTTATGCAAAAGTTGATAGAATAAGTGAAGTATTAGATCCTCAAAATAAGGTACTGCGAATTAGAATGAATGTGCCAAATGAGAACCTGCAACTAAAACCTGAAATGTTTACCAATGTGAACATAGTAAATAAAGAAGCAACAAAAGCTGTGAGTATTCCATCTGAAGCTGTTTTATTCGATAATAGCAAAAAGTTTGTGGTCATCTTTCATGATAAATGCAACCTAGATATCAGAGAAGTTGAAATACTAAAATCAGTAGGCACAACTACTTATATTAAATCAGGATTAGAATCAGGGGATGTTGTAATTAGTAAAAACCAGATTCTATTATATAGAGCTTTACTAGAAAAATAATTATTTTTTTCAACCACAAATCGTTATTTCATGAATAAGATCATTAAAAATATTATCCACTTCTCTTTAATGCATAGATATCTAGTATTTTTTCTTACAGGTATACTGGTTGTATTAGGAATTTGGAGTTATAAAGAAACACCTATTGAAACATTTCCAGATGTAACTAATACTCAAATAATTATTATTACACAATGGCCAGGAAGAAGTGCTGAAGAAGTTGAAAAATTTATAACAATACCCTTAGAAACAGTATTGAATTCAGTTCAAAAAAAATCGAATCTTAGAACAACTTCTTCTTTTGGATTATCATATATCAGACTCATTTTTGATGACGATGTAGATGATGCATTTGCAAGACAGCAAGTAATGAGCAGGTTAGGTGGTGCTGACTTACCTGATGCGGTAAAACCTGATGTCCAACCACCATATGGCCCTACTGGAGAAATTTTTAGATATACTTTAAAAAGTAAAGTATCTAGTATAAGAGAATTAACAACTTTACAAAATTGGGTTTTAGATCGTCAATTCAAATCTGTACCGGGAGTAGCAGATGTAAATAGCTTTGGTGGAGAAGAGAAAACTTTTGAAATAAGTGTTAACCCTAATTTATTATTCAAATACAATCTCTCTTCAATTGACGTGTATAATGCAGTTGAAAAAAGCAATATTAATGTTGGTGGAGATGTAATTAATAAAAATGGACAGAGTTATGTTATTAGAGGAATTGGATTGTTAAACGATATTGATGACATTAATAATGTAATCATCACCAGAATCAATAATGTACCTATTCTAGTAAGAAATGTAGCTACCGTGGTAGAAAGCAGCAAGCCCAAATTAGGTCAAGTTGCTCGCAATAAAGATGCCAATCAAATTGAAGGTATTATAGTAATGCGTAAAGGTGAAAACCCTGCAGATGTACTTGAAAAAATCAGGGATAAAGTAACAGAATTGAATACCTCTATCCTACCCAAAGATGTTAAGATTGATACTTTCTATGATAGAACAAATTTAATCGATTATTGTACTGAAACAGTAATACACAATTTACTTGAAGGCATTATTTTGGTGACATGCATTGTTCTTTTATTTATGGCTGATTGGAGAACAACGGTAACTGTAAGTATTGTTATTCCGCTTGCATTATTATTCGCATTCATCTGTATGCGGATTAAAGGGATGACAGCAAACTTACTTAGTATGGGGGCTGTAGACTTTGGTATTATCATCGATGGAGCAGTTGTTATGGTAGAAGGTTTATTTGTAGCACTGGATGCAAGAGCAAGAGAAGTTGGTATGGAAAAGTTTAACAAACTTGCTAAAATGGGTTTGTTTAAAACAAAGGGAACTGAGATGGGTAAATCCATTTTCTTTTCTAAATTAATTATCATCACCTGTTTGATACCCATTTTTGCTTTTCAAAAAGTAGAAGGAAAAATGTTCTCCCCTCTTGCTTATACTTTAGGGTTTGCATTACTAGGGGCATTAATATTTACATTAACATTAGTTCCAGCTTTATCAAGCATATTGCTTAGAAAAAATGTTCGAGAAAAACATAATCCTATTGTTATTTTCTTTGAGACCATTGTTTCGAAAATGTTGAATCTGGTGTATAGAAATCAAAAGAAAAGTGTTTTGATAGCTGTCATTATTATGTTACTCAGTTTTGCATCAGCTAAATTACTTGGAACTGAATTCCTGCCTCAACTAAATGAAGGCGCATTATGGGTTACAGCTGAATTACCGATGAGTGTTTCATTAGACGAGGCGAATGTGCTATCTGCAAAAATGGTTGAGGTTTTACAAAAGTTTCCTGAGGTAAAACAAACATTAACACAAGTGGGTAGAACAAACGATGGAACTGATCCCAAAGGTTTTTTTAATGTTCAAATCCAAGTTGATTTAAAACCAGCCAAAGAATGGAATCGCAAAGGAACAGTAGATGATTTGATTTCGGATATGGATAAACAATTAAGTAAGTTTCCTGGAATTGTATATAATTATTCTCAACCTATTAGAGATAATGTTGCAGAGGCAGTTGCAGGTGTTCCAGCGGCATTAGCAGTTAAAATTTTCGGCCCCAATTTTAATGTGCTCGACTCTTCAGCAAAAGCTGTTATGGCACAACTTAAAACTATTCAAGGAATTGAAGATTTAGGAATTCTTAAAAATCTAGGACAACCAGAATTTAGAATTGAACTAGATCAGCGTAAGATGGCATTCTATGGGGTAAATACAGCTGATGCGCAAGGCGTTATTGAAATGGCAATTGGGGGAAAAGCGGCTACTCAGCTTTATGAAGGAGAAAGAAAATTTGATATCCGGGTTCGTTATCAAGAAGCATTTAGAGACGATCAGGATAAAATTGAAAATTTGATGGTCCCCGCAAATGATGGAGCAAAAATTCCTTTAAAGAATATTGCAGATATCAAAACATTAACTGGTCCTGCATTTATTTACAGAGATAATAATATGCGCTATATCGCTGTGAAGTTTTCTATTCGTGGTAGAGATTTAGGAAGTACAATCAAAGAAGCTCAGGAAAAAGTGGCTACAAATGTTCATATCCCAGAAGGATATAAAACCACTTGGAATGGCGAATTTGAAAACCAAATTAGAGCTTCACAAACACTTGCCAAAGTAGTACCAATTTGTTTACTTGTTATTTTCTTAATTCTCTTTATGGCTTTCGGGAATGTAAAAGATGCCGTACTTACCATATTAAATGTTCCTTTTGCATTAATAGGTGGAATCTTAGCCTTACATATAACAGGTATCAATTTTAGTATTAGTGCAGGAATTGGATTCATCGCATTATTTGGCGTTTGTATTCAAAACGGCGTAATCCTAATTTCGGTGTTTAGAAAAAATCTAGATGAGAAATTAGGATTAGATGATGCAATCAAATTAGGCGTAATTTCTAGGGTACGCCCAGTTGTAATGACCGCATTAATGGCTGCTATAGGTTTATTGCCAGCTGCAATTAGCACTGGAATTGGTTCAGAAACACAAAAGCCTTTGGCGATAGTCGTAATTGGAGGATTAATTACCTCTACTATATTAACGTTACTGATTCTACCAGTAATCTATGCACTAGTCTATAAACTAATACATAAACGAGAAAATCGTAAAATTTTGAAGAAGACAGGACTTGTTCATTAATAATCAAAACTTTAGGATAGTTACTATATGCTCAGAACAACCAACTATCCGGCCCGTTCATTCTTGGACGGGCTTTTTTATGCTTATAACTTAACATTTTAAACTTTTCTTTAAATAAAACCGAACCCTTAATACCTTAGTTTTGCAGCTCTGAGCATGAAGTTTTTAAGCCATATATCACAGCAATTCATATTAATTATTTTAGCCATTCAATTATTGAATATGAGCTTTAATAATCTGAATTGTTTTTATTCAGAAGAACCTACTTCAACAATTTGTTATCCTAATCAAATTGATTCCATTTATGAATATGTAACTGAAGAAATCTTGGGATGGGACAATTTTGTTCCTGAAAATATTAATAATCGAAGTCATCCTTCTACCCATTTTCATAAAACAGCCAATTTCTGTTGGTATATTGAAAAAGCTACACCTATTAAAACAGAAGTTAATTCAACAAAAAACATCTATTGCCAGTTAGTTTTCTCATCTGTTCCTTCAGGTTATATAGGCGACATCAATCCGCCACCTCCTAAATTGGATATATAATTAATTCTTGCACAAACTGTGCTCAACCTATTTCCTATAATAAATTATTTTACATGCAATTTGTTTTCAAAAGAGAACCAATTTTGGTTATTTGTTATTTGGTATTATTTCAATTATTCGGGAACTCAAAAATTGAAGCACAGCCAAACTATCCAGACACAATAAAATTGAGTCTTCCAGAGATGGAAAAAATATTCCTTGATAGCAATTTAACCCTGCTTGCAGGACATTATGGTGTTGATGCACAAAAGGCTCTTATCCAACAAGCTAAGATTTGGGACAACCCTATATTGAATACGGATCAAGTAATTGCTGCAAATGGTAAGTTTTTTCCCTATGGCAAAAACTCAGATGGTTCATACAGTGGACAATATTACATTCAGATTCAACAATTAATTAAGACTGCTGGGAAAAGAGGTAAATTAATAAACCTAGCAACTACTAATGCAAAATTAAGTGAACTCCAGTTGCAGGATGTTTTAAGAAATCTCCGATTCCAGCTTAGATCTGATTACTATACTATTCAACAACAATTAGGGATAAAACAGATTTACGAAACACAGGGCTTTCAGCTTAAAAAATTGTTGACAGGGATGGATGCACAATTAATTGCTGGGAATATTGCACAAAAAGATTATCTACGAATTCAGGCATTATTAATTGCATTAGAACAGGATATCACTGAGCTAAATAAAGACTTAGAAGATAATCAACGCGATTTGAAAGTTTTATTGCAAATAAAAAATTCTAGTTTCCTAAAACCAATGAATAGTGAAACTTCTGGCCTTTTAAATTTAATTAATGCTGAAATGATTTTTGACACAGCCAAAATATCAAATCCAAATTATTTGCTGCAACAAACTCAAACTGTTTTCCAACAACAAAATTTATTATACCAAAAATCATTAAGAACACCTGATCTTACAGTTAGTCCGAATTTTGATAGAAATTCAAATTTTGCTCCAAATTACTTTGGATTAGGCATTTCATTACCCCTTCCTATCATTAATACTAATAAAGGAAATATCAAATCAGCAGAATTTAGTATTAAACAACAGCAAACCATTACAGCTAGCGCTGAAACTGAATTGTGGAATAATATTAATAGTGCATATCATAAACTCTTAATGACTATTAAACAAAACAGTAGTAATCAGAAGGAATTTTATTCAAAATATCAAGCAATGTATCAGAACATATTAATGAGTTATCAAAGCAAACAAATTAGCCTCTTGGAGTTTCTTGATTTCTTCAATGATTATACAGCATCACAACAAAGACTGTTACAACAAAATCTGAATTTGCAATTAGCAAAAGAGGAATTGAATTATCATACAGGGGTTGACTTACTTAAATAATAAATACAGGTTACGTTATGAAATATGCATCTTTTTATACCATTGTAATTGGATTTACAGTTTTAGCATCTTGCAAAGAGCCAGAAAAAAAAGTAGAAGAGTCTAAAATAGTTTGTATTAGTGATTCTATGCAATCGAGAATAACACTAGATACTGCGAAACTTAGTAATATCAGTAATCAATTACAATTATCTGGTGAAGTGGGTTTTGACGAAAACAAAGTAGTAAAAGTATTTCCGTTTAGTAGCGGACAAGTAATTGAAGTTAAAGTTTCAATTGGTGATAAAGTAACTGCTGGTCAGGTTTTAGCAATTATTAAAAGTGCCGATATCGCAGGTAATTATAGTGATTTAAAAACAACAGGATCTGATGTGGCAATTGCAAAACGTCAGTTGGAAAATGCAAAGTTATTGTTTGAAAAAGGCATTAGTAGTGAGAAAGATTTTGAAGAAGCAAAAGAGAATTTTCAGAAAGCAATATCTGCAAATCAAAAAATTGAAGACGCACTTAAAATTAATGGTGGCGGAAACACTAATTCAAGTGGTATTTATACTGTAAAAGCTCCTATTGGAGGATATATTGTTGAGAAAAAAGCGAATACCGGCAACTTCATTCGCCAGGATAATACGGAGAATCTTTTTACCATTTCCGACCTTAAAGATGTATGGGTTTGGGCCAACGTTTTTGAAACTGATATTTCTAAAATCCATGAAGGCTTTACGGCTATTGTAAAAACATTGGCTTATCCAAACAAAATATTTAAGGGTAAAATCGATAAAATAAGTGAAGTCCTGAGTCCAGATAATAAAGTGATGCGTATCCGTATCAATTTGCCAAATGATGGATTATTACTAAAACCGGAGATGTTTACAAATGTATTAATTGAAAACACTGAAAAATTAAAAGCCGTAAGTATTCCATCGGATGCAATGGTATTTGAAGGAGGAAAGAATTATGTGGTTTTATATAAATCAAAATGTGACTTAAAATTGCAGGAAGTACAGGTTTTAAAAACAGAAGAAAAGAGAAGTTATATCAGTAGTGGATTAAATGAGGGTGATATTATCATTTCAAAAAATCAAATTTTATTTTATAATGCGATTCTTGAAAAACAATAACCATTTCTTTCATTCTTCAATTTAATTCGCATGAATAAATTCATAAAAAATATCATTTACTTTTCTTTAAGACATCGCTATCTCATATTCTTTTTCACAGGAGTTTTAGCAATTATCGGAGTTATCAGTTATAAGAATACTCCTATTGAAACCTTTCCCGATGTAACCAATACACAGGTTGTGATTATTGCACAATGGCCTGGGCGAAGTGCAGAAGAAGTTGAAAAATTTGTAACCATCCCAATGGAAACAGTTTTAAACTCAGTGCAGAAAAAATCTAATCTTAGAACCACATCAGCATTTGGACTTAGTTATACGCGTATCATATTTGATGATGATGTTGACGATGCATTTGCTCGACAACAAGTACTAAGCCGACTTGGTGGTGCAGATCTTCCGGATGGGGTAAAACCAGATGTTCAACCACCCTATGGCCCAACTGGCGAAATTTATCGTTATACCTTAAAAAGTTCTACAAAATCAATTCGGGATTTAACTACCATTCAAAACTGGGTACTTGATCGTCAGTTCAAATCAGTACCTGGCGTTGCGGATGTGAATAGTTTTGGTGGAGAAGAAAAAGTATTTGAGTTAAGTGTAAATCCTAGTCTTTTAAGTAAATACAATTTAAGCTCTTTAGATGTTTATACAGCTGTTACAAAGAGTAATGTAAACGTTGGAGGAGATGTTATAGAAAGAAATGGTCAATCCTTTCTTGTTC
The DNA here is from genome assembly GCA_037139075.1 of Bacteroidota bacterium. Taxonomy (GTDB): domain Bacteria; phylum Bacteroidota; class Bacteroidia; order Chitinophagales; family Chitinophagaceae; genus Sediminibacterium. The sequence goes on along the minus strand of JBAXHC010000013.1, from coordinate 31,647 downwards.
GGGGTATCGGTTTATTAAACGACATCAAGGACATTAATAATATCATTATCACAAAAATAAATGGGTTACCCATTTTAGTGAAAAATGTGGCAGAGGTTAAAGAATCAGGTAAACCAAGACTGGGTCAAGTTGCTAGAGATAATAATACGGATGTTATCGAGGGAATTATTGTGATGCGGAAAGGTGAGAATCCTGCGATTGTTTTAGATAATATTCGGGCTAAGATTAAAGATCTTAATGAAAATGTATTACCTCGTGGTGTAAAGATTGATACGTTTTATGATCGTACCAATTTAATGGACTATTGTACAGAAACAGTAATTCATAACCTTCTAGAAGGTATTATTTTAGTAACAGCTATTGTACTATTATTCATGGCGGATTGGAGAACTACTGTGATTGTAAGTATCATTATACCGCTCTCTCTTCTATTTGCATTTATTTGTATGCGCATCAAGGGTATGAATGCCAATTTACTAAGCATGGGTGCAGTAGACTTTGGAATTATTATAGATGGAGCTGTTGTAATGGTAGAAGGACTTTTTGTAGCACTTGATAAACGAGCCCGTGAAGTTGGAATGGAAAAATTCAACAAATTGGCTAAGCTAGGATTATTTAAGAATGTGGGAAGTGAAATGGGAAAATCCATCTTCTTTTCAAAATTAATTATCATTACTTGTCTGATTCCAATATTTGCATTTCAGAAAGTAGAAGGTAAAATGTTTTCCCCTTTGGCTTATACTTTGGGATTTGCATTATTGGGTGCATTACTTTTTACCCTTACACTAGTGCCTGCACTATCAAGTATTTTACTGCGCAAAAATGTAAGAGAAAAACATAATCCGATTGTAATATTCTTTGAAACAATTGTTTCTAGATCTTATAAAATGATTATGAAATGGCCGAAAACGAGTTTATTGATTGCATTAACTGCAATGATGTTGACTTTCTTTTCTGCTAAATTCCTGGGTACTGAATTTTTGCCACAATTAGATGAGGGCGCACTTTGGGTGGAGAGTGAATTACCAATGAGTGTTTCATTAAATGAAGCAAACTTTATTGGTAATACCATGACAGATATTCTTCATCGCTTTCCAGAAGTAAAACAAACACTTTCACAAGTTGGAAGAACCAACGATGGCACAGACCCTAAAGGATTTTTCAATGTGCAAATTCAGGTGGATCTAAAGCCTAAAAAAGAATGGCGAAAAGGCTTGACTTCGGAAAAACTCATCGAAGAAATGGATAAGCAATTAACAAAATTGCCCGGAATAGTGCTTAACTATTCACAACCCATTAGAGACAATGTGGAAGAAGCTGTTGCAGGTGTTAATGCGGCATTAGCTGTGAAGATTTTTGGTCCGGATTTCAATACATTAGATTCTCTTGCTAAAGCAACTTTAAAACAATTAAAAACCGTTAGAGGAATTGAAGATCTAGGCATACTCAGAAATTTAGGCCAACCCGAATTCAGGATTGAACTAGATCAGAATAAGATGGCTCTTTACGGAGTTAATATTGCAGATGCAGAATCTGTAATTGAAATGGCTATTGGTGGTAAAGCAGCAACTACATTATATGAAGGTGAAAAAAGATTTGATGTACGAATTCGTTATCAGAAAGAATATCGAGATGATCAAAAGAAAATCGAGAACCTAATGGTACCAGCAAATGATGGCGCAAAAGTTCCATTGAAAGAAATTTGTTTATTCAAATCAAGTACGGGTCCCGCATTTATTTATCGTGATAATAACCAACGATACATTGCTGTAAAATTTTCAATACGTGAAAGAGACTTAGGAAGCACCATTGAAGAAGCACAAGAAAAAGTAAATGCCAAAGTAAAATTACCAAAAAATTATACTGAAACTTGGAATGGTGAATTTGAAAATCAAACCAGAGCTTCAGAAACACTGGCAAGAGTGGTTCCCATTTGCCTATTAGTAATTTTTGTGATTCTGTTTATCACTTTTGGCAATGTAAAAGATGCCATGCTAACTATATTGAATGTACCGTTTGCATTAATAGGTGGAATTCTTGCATTGCATATAACAGGTATCAACTTTAGTATTAGTGCTGGTATTGGCTTCATTGCATTATTTGGTGTCTGTATCCAAAATGGAGTGATCCTGATCAGTGTGTTTAGAAAAAATCTTGATTTAAAAATGAGTTTAGAAGATGCAATTTATCAAGGTGTTATTTCTAGAGTCCGCCCAGTTGTAATGACCGCTTTAATGGCTGCCATCGGGCTTCTTCCTGCTGCCATGAGTACAGGTGTGGGTAGTGAAACACAAAAGCCATTGGCCATAGTGGTAATTGGGGGATTAATTACTTCCACTATTCTAACCTTATTAATTCTTCCTGTTATTTATAGTTTGGTACATAAATTCATACATAAAAGAGAAAATATGAAACTGTTGAAAAAAATGGGAGCCGTCTAATTTTTGAAACAATGATGTAAAAATAATAAGCCCGGTAAAATTTACTGGGCTTAGTTTTACCAACGATACAAATTAAATACCTTTTAAATACCAATCATTTTTCATGAAAAAAATAGTTCCCACACTAGCTATTTTTTTGGTCATTCATTCATTGTCAGCACAGACTAAAAAAGATTCCACCCAGACAATTTCAAAAAAATGGTCAGTACATTGGCAAGCTACTATGATACCTCAATATCATTTTAAATTTAATGCTGCTTATTCGGGCGATAATAGTTTGCAAACAAGTGAACCTACAAGAACTTCATTCTCCACTACCTTATTTTTAAAGTACAAACCCTTAAAATACTCCTACATCGTATTTAATCCAGAAGCTGCGGGTGGAAAAGGGTTAAGTAAAACATTGGGAATTGCAGGATTTAGTAATGGCGAGGTTTATCGTGTAGGCGACCCCACCCCTAAACCATTTATAGGAAGACTATACTGGGAGCAAAGAATCCCTTTGAGTTCCGAAATGGAATATGTAGAAGATGATATCAATCAGATAGCTGAAACTTCCAACAAAGACTATATTTCAATCATCGCTGGTAAATTCAGCCTGACTGATTTTTTCGATGACTCACAAATTAGTCACGACCCACGAACACAATTTTTCAACTGGGCATTAATGGGTAATGGAGGCTGGGATTATCCAGCAAATACCAGAGGTTATACAATGGGAACAGTTATACAAGCCATCTATAAAAATTGGGCCGCAAGAACCGCATTTACTACTGTACCAAAGGAGGCTAATGGCCCTGATCTTGAATTTAAATGGGGAAAAGCAATGGGATTTGTTTTTGAAATTGAGAGAAATCATCTATTTCAAAAATCAGCTAAACATTATAGTACCATTCATGTCGGCTATTTTATTAATTATGCCCGAATGGGAAATTATCAATTAAGTATTAATGATGCCATTATTGCTTTCCCAAGCATTCCAGATATCACCAATACAAGAATGTATGGAAGAACAAAATGGGGGTTTTACGGAAATATAGATCAGGATATGGGGAATATTCACCTATTTGCTAAAGCGAGTATTAATGATGGCAAAAATGAAAGTTGGGCCTTTACAGAAATTGATAAAAGTGTAACAACAGGAATTCAAATAGATGGCGATTTATGGAAAAGAGTGCAAGACAAATTTGCAATTGCCTATATCAATAATAATTTATCTGCCACACACAAACAATATTTAGAAAAAGGAGGTTATGGTTTTTTGATTGGAGATGGAAAATTAAACTATGGTGCTGAACAAATCATTGAAGTATATTATGCTTTGCATTTAACAAAACAAATATTCTTAAGTCCTGATTACCAATTTGTGATTAACCCTGCTTATAATAAAGATCGAGGCCCGGTTCACATAATCGGGTTAAGATTACATGCAGATTTCTAAAAAAAATAGCCACCCGAAAGTGGCTATTAATAATTTATTATACGCAGTTACACTGCAAAAGAAGTACCACAACCACAAGTACTGCTGGCATTTGGATTTGTGAATGTAAATCCACGACTATTTAAACCACCCTTCCAATCTACTTCCATCCCATATAAATAAATCTGATGACTTTTATTCATAATACAATCAATCCCCTCAATCTCAAATATTTCATCCCCTTCTTCCTGTTTATCAAATCCTAACACATAAGTCATTCCGCTGCAACCACCTCCTTTCACTCCTACTCTTAATTTTTGAGAGGCATCAAATCCCGGTTCTTCTATCAATCTTTTAATTTCTGCCACGGCTCCTGATGTGAGTTTAACTGGCACAATTACTGCTGCTTCCATAATTAGTATTTATAGTACAAATTTACAATCATTCTGTTTCAAAACTGTTAAGTATGTTTTCGATAACTGGAAATTCATGGTTCGAGGCTGCTTTATCCTATTTTTGCTGAAATTTGGGATATGTTAGATATGAATATGTTTTTTACCATTTTGATTGGCGTTTTAATTGCAGGATTAGCTGGGTGGTTGATCTTTTTACAGAGAAAAATACAGGCTTCTGAGAAATCAGCTAATAATCAGCACAGTGGTTTACAATTACAGGCATATGAAAGATTAACAGTTTTAGCTGATCGTATTTCATTGCCCAATGTAATCAGTCGTTGCAATATCTCAGGAATAGGCGCAAATGAGATGCAAGAATTACTAACTAAACAAATCCGTGAGGAATTTGAATACAATCTGAGTCAGCAGATCTACGTAAGTGCTGACGCATGGAAATCTTTGAAAAAATTAAAAGATCAAAACCTTTTAATCATTAATCAAACAGCCAGATCCTTAACAGAAAACGCGAGCGGGTTAGAACTCAATAAAACGATTCTGCATTTATTAATGAATGATAGCAAAGCCGATCTTCACAACTTAGTGTCAGAAGCGCTGAGCTATGAAGCAAAGAAATTAATGTAATCTAATTTAGATAGAAATAAATCACGCATAAAACTGCTTTCTTGCTTAAATTTGATAGAGGATCATATGGATGTATCCTTCTACATCAAATGCAGTTACAATGAGCGAGAAAAAATGCTTCACAGATAGTGGTATAGAAATCAATAAAGTTTACTATTCAGCACCTACCTCTAGTCATAAAGATATTCCTGGTGAGTTCCCTTATACCCGCGGTGTACAGTCAGATATGTACCGTGGCAAACTTTGGACGATGCGGCAATACGCAGGATTTTCTACTGCAGAAGAAAGTAATAAACGATACCATTTTTTATTGTCACAAGGTGTTATGGGTTTAAGTGTGGCTTTTGATTTACCTACTCAAATTGGATATGATAGTGATCATGAACTTGCAGAGGGAGAAGTAGGTAAAGTAGGTGTAGCCATTGATAGTATTGAAGACATGGAGTTACTTTTTGCTGGCATTAATTTGGAAGAAGTATCAACTTCTATGACGATTAATGCAACTGGTTTTATTTTATTGGCATTTTATGTAGCGCTTGCAAAAAAACAGGGTGCAGATTTAAAGAAAATATCAGGAACAATACAAAATGATATACTAAAAGAATATGCTGCAAGGGGAACTTATATTTATCCTCCAAAGCCTTCTATGCGTATTATTACAGATATCTTTGAATGGTGCGCGAAGGAAGTGCCTAAATGGAATACAATATCCATCAGCGGTTATCATATTAGAGAAGCCGGCAGTTCTGCTGTTCAGGAAATTGCATTTACATTAAGTAATGGCAAAGCTTATGTAGAAGCAGCCCTTGCAAAAGGGTTAGACATCAATGTATTTGGCAAAAGACTTTCTTTCTTTTTCAATGCACATAATCATTTATTTGAAGAAGTTGCAAAATTCAGGGCCGCACGTAGAATGTGGGCAAAAATAATGAAGGATTTAGGGGCTACCGACGAAAAAGCAATGATGCTGCGTTTTCATACACAAACAGGTGGAGCAACACTTACTGCTCAACAACCTCTTAATAATATTTGCAGGGTAACCATACAAACATTGTCTGCAGTTCTAGGGGGCACTCAAAGCCTACATACAAACGGATATGATGAAGCGCTTAGTTTACCAACAGAAGACGCAGCACGTGTGGCACTTAGAACACAACAAATTGTAGCTTTCGAAAGTGGCGCTACGGATACTGTGGATCCATTAGCTGGCAGCTATTTTGTAGAATCACTAACGGATGAAATTGAAACCAAAGCACTTGCTCTAATTGCTAAAATTGATGCAATGGGGGGAAGTGTTAGTGCCATCGAGGCAGGTTTTATGCAAGATGAAATTGCAAAAAGTGCTTATGCTTACCAAAGGAATATCGAAAGTGGGGAAAAAATAATTGTAGGTGTAAATAAATTCCAAATCAAAGAAACCAATAAAATTCCTGGTTTTAAAATTGATGATTCAATCAGAACAATCCAATCAGATAAGTTAAAAGCATTACGTAATAAAAGAAACAACCAAATAGTTGCCGAACTTTTACAAAAGATCGAATCTACTGCAAACTCATCTGAAAACTTAATGCCAATTGTAGTAGAAGCGGTTGAAAACTTTTGCACTCTTGGAGAAATCTCTGATGCATTAAGGCATGTTTTTGGAGAATTTAAATAAACCAAAAGTCAAAATTCAAAAGTCAAAAAAATATTGGGTTTTGACTTTTGAATTTTAACTTACCTTGAAACCTAGTATAACCAAAATTAATTCATGAGAAAAGCTATCCTACTTACTTTCTTCGCGCTTCCTTTGGCAGCAATGGCACAAATCAGTCCTAGTAATATTGAAAAATATGCAAAAGACGTAAACGACTCTGTAGTTGCATGGAGAAGACATCTTCATCAATATCCTGAATTATCGAACCGCGAAACTAATACGATGAATTATATCGTATCAAAATTGCAAGGCCTTGGCTTAGAAATTAAAGCACCATTTGCAAAAACCGGTGTTGTTGCCATTTTAAGAGGCGGCAAGCCTGGTCCAGTTATCGCATTAAGAGCAGATATTGATGCATTGCCAGTAGTAGAAAGAGTAAATCTACCATTTGCTTCAAAACTAACGAGTGAATACGGCGGACAAAAAGTAGGCGTAATGCATGCTTGTGGTCATGATACACATACCGCCATTTTATTAGGTACGGCTAATGCATTATCGAAAATTAAAAAAGATGTTCCCGGAACAATTGTTTTCTTATTTCAACCCGCTGAAGAAGGTCCTCCAGGAACTGAAGAAGGTGGCGCTCCTTTAATGATCAAAGAAGGTGCATTGAGTAATCCTAAAGTGGAAGCCGTATTCGGATTGCACATTAGCTCTGGCACTGAAATTGGAACTATTAAATACCATTCAGGATCTTTTATGGCGAGCTCTGATTGGTTTACCATTAAAGTAAAAGGCAAACAAACACATGGTTCTATGCCATGGGGAGGTATTGACCCAATTGTAGTTGCAACACAAATCATCACAGGTTTACAAACTATTGTGAGCCGTCAGGAAGACCTTACTAAAGCTCCTGCTGTAATTACCGTGGGAAAAATTACAAGTGGCGTTCGGGCAAATATTATTCCAGAGGAATTATTTATGGAAGGAACCATCAGAACACTGGATGGTAAAATGCAAAAAGAAATTCATGAAAAAATCAGAAGAACTGCTACTAAAATTGCGGAAGCTTCTGGTGCTACAGCTGAAGTATATATCGATACAAAAACATTAGTTACATATAACGATCCTGCTTTGGTTAAAATGATGTTGCCATCATTAGAAACCGCCGCTGGCAAGGCTAACGTTTCTGAATCAACCTGGACAACTGGTGCTGAAGATTTTTCTTTTTATGGTGAAGTAGCTCCCGCATTCTTTTTTAATTTAGGAGGAATGCCTGCAGGAATGGATCCTAAAAATGCAGCACCACACCATACTCCAGATTTCTTTATTGATGACAGTAAATTAGATGTTGGTGTTAAAGCATTTTGTAATATGGTTTTTGATTACGCAAAACTCAAGTCAGGAAAATAACTTTTGAACATACCTTTTTTAAAAGTTCATCAGTTATTTAACAAATAGTTGATGAACTTTTTTATTTAAAAGAAAACAATAGACACATGAAAAAGTTTTTATTTTTTTTACTGATCAGCTTAACCGCTAATCTTTATGCTCAACAAAATCTGAGTCCAGAAATGTTATGGAAATTAGGGCGTGTTAGTGCTTTGGGAATCTCGAAAGACAAACAATATTTAATTTACAGTGTCAATGTCCCGGATGTTGCTCTAAACAAAGGGAATAGTAAAACATATCGCATCTCTGTAAATGGAGGTAACGCCGAAGAAATTAATAATGCAAGCGAATTACTTGCAAATGAGAAAATTTCTTCTGATGGAAAATATATCCTCCAAAGTGAAGCGGTAAAACTAAAATCAGTGTACGGTTCAGACTTCTATCCTACCCTTACAAAATCAAATGTTCAAATCTATGAATCATTAAACTACCGTCATTGGGATACCTGGGAAGATGGTAAATATGATCACGTCTTTTTTGCTCCTCTTGTGAATGGTAAAGCTGGGGAAGCTATCGATATCATGAAGGGAGAACTCTTTGATTGTCCTTTAAAACCTTTCGGTGGAGAAGATGATTATATCTGGAATCCAGATGGCAAACATATTGTTTATAGTAGCAAGAAAAAGTTTGGTACAGCGTATGCAGTAAGCACAAATACCGACTTGTACGAATATGATATCAATACAGGGAAAACTAAAAATTTAACCTCCGAAAATAAGGGTTATGATATTAGTCCTGCTTACAATGCACAGGGACAATTAGCCTGGCTTCAAATGAAAAGAGAGGGTTATGAAGCAGACAAACAAGATTTAATTGTTTCAAATGGGTTTACAACAATGAATCTAACTGGCAATCGTGATGACTTACATGTAGAGAGTTTTAAATGGAGCGAAGATGGAACAAGTCTATTTTTTATTGCCCCACAAAAAGGAATGGTACATGTGTTTCAAGTTACTTATCCAGACAGAACAGGAAGGGCTCCGGTTATTACACAGATTACTAAAGGTGAGTTTGAAGTAAATGGAATTATTGCACAAACAGGACATGAATTATTTTTTACCAAGGTAGACTTTAATCATGCCTCTGAGATTTACAGTGTTGATTTAACTAGTGGGAACATAACACAAATCACACATGTAAATGATGATAATTATAAAAATATCGCATCAGTTACTACTAGCTATAAAACAGTATTAACTACTGATGGTAAACAAATGCCAACATGGGTTATTTATCCTCCTGGATTTGATGCTAAGAAAAAATACCCTACACTTTTATTTTGTTTAGGCGGCCCTCAAGGCACCAATCCTTTCTATTCTTTCAGATGGAATTTTCAATTAATTGCATCACAGGGATATATTGTTGTAGCTCCTGATCGTAGAGGTGTTTTTGGAGAAGGCACTAAATGGACAGAAGGTGTGAGCAAAGACTGGGGCGGACAAGTAATCAAGGATTATCTAAGTGCCATAGATGCCGTTTCGAAGGAATCCTATGTAGACAAAAACAAAATGGGTTGTATTGGTGCAAGCTTTGGTGGGTTCTCCGTATTTGCCCTGGAAGCCTTACACAATGGCCGTTTCAAAACTTTCATTTCACATGATGGCGTATTTGATTTCAAAAGTATGTATGGTACAACCGATGAAATATTTTTCGAGAACTGGGAAAAAGGTGGTGCATACTGGGAAAAGAACAATGCAGTGGCACAACGTTCATTTAGTCAGTCCCCAAGCAATTTCATAGACAAATGGAATACTCCTATAATGATTGTACAGGGTGGAAGAGATTACCGTGTTCCAATTGAACAAGGTCAGCAAGCTTTCCAGGCAGCTCAATTAAGAGGTATCAAAAGTAAATTGCTTTATTTACCAGATGAGAATCATTGGGTTTTAAAAGCTCAGGATGCATTAGTGTGGCATCATGAGTTTTATAAATGGCTGGAAGAAACTTTGAAATAAATTAGAAGTCAAAATTCAAAACTCAAAAATTAAAAAAGCCTCTGATAAGTTTATTCAGGGGCTTTTTATTTTTTCGCTTTTAATACATCATATTTATTTCTCTTGATAATTTCTTGCGCCAAATAATAAGCTTCCAATTCTTACCATCGTTGATCCTTCTTCAATGGCCAATTGATAATCACCACTCATACCCATACTTAAGATCGTAAAAGGCGCTCCATGATTCGATTGCATATTGATGAAGTGCTGATGAAGTGTTCTAAATTCATTTCTAACCTGTTCTTGATTATCACTAAAAGATGCCATTCCCATTAATCCTTTGATGGATACGAAAGGTAAATGAATAGATGCAGCTAATGCCTCCTTTAATTCGCTTGTATCCATCCCGAATTTTGTTTCTTCAGTTGCAATATGCATTTGCAATAAACATGAAATAACTCGCCCAGCTTTTTGCGCCTGTTTATTAATTTCAGTCAGTAATTTTAAACTATCCACCCCATGTATCAAATGCACAAAGGGTGCTATATATTTTACTTTATTCGATTGTAAATGACCAATAAAATGCCATTGAATATCTTTTGGCAAGGAACTCTGCTTATCTACCAATTCCTGCACATAGTTTTCTCCAAACGCTCTTTGTCCAAGTTGATACAATGCTTCGATATCTTCATTGGGTTTGGTTTTACTAACTGCAATTAGTGCCACATTTGTTTGGTCTAATTCTGATTTTATTCTTAAATAAGTTTCTACTTGAACGGACATGATAATCTGATTAACTAATGAGTCTGAATTCTTTTTTGCCATACCATGTTTTCTAATAACAGGCATGTATTATAAGCTTCGCAATAATAACTAAACTTACCAACACCAATTGTTCCTGCCAGATCTTTCCATTTATTGGGCAACATGGAACTCATATTGGCTATAAAAAAAACAAAGTTAGGATCATCAATCATATCAAATAAAGATTTGCCAGTACTGATAGTGAAAATGGGTGGTTTTATTCCCCATCGCATCAAGGAAGTAGATAATATTGTTCTATCTATAAAACTGGTAGATTCATTTAGTAACTTCTTTGTAGTTTCTATTAATTCAGTTTTATGGTTTTCTAATTCCGGTATTGCCTGAATACTCATAAGTCTTGATAAATGATATAGAATGATGGGTGTACGATTATAATGAGGCGAAACACTGGAAGGAGCATTTAAATAATTTTTGTCTGCAATTACTTTTACTATTAATTGCAAACTTGCAGAATCGAAAGATGTCCATTTCAACTGATAGTGCTGTACAAAACTTAAAACATTTGTCAAAACAGAAATATCAAAATCAACCGGCATTTTCTTTCCAAACCAGGTTGAATAGGCCGGAATATTTTTATACGCTTCAAATGTGTTTCTAATTTCTTTACCCTTACCATTAGCAAAACCCTGCATTAACAAATGCACCTCCGATGCAATAGAATCAGGTGCATCCATTGCCATCAGCAAAATAACGGTGTCATCTAAATCATCTGGCAAAGACTGACTGTGATCAAATAAATTCATCCAACCACTATTAGGAAATATTTTAGGCGGATTTGTTGACCAGAAATTATACGTGTTTCTTCCTTTCTGATTCTTAAAATGGTTGAAAAATGGTATTGATCTTTCAATAATAGAAAATGCAATCTTCTGATCCTCAGAATTTAAATCTTTAAGTAAATTCCTTAAAGTGAAACTAATTAATCCTGTAAAAAAAGCATTGTCATCCGCCTTTTCAATTGTTTTATTTAAGGAATAGGCCCGATATGATGAGAATGAACCTTTTGAAAATACCAGATCCGATTTCGATTGCAATAATTCTAATCGTTTTAACAAAAGATGCGTCAAAGTAGAATCATTGGCATTCACAGAATTGCCACATGATAGAACCATGATAAAGATCAAAGCAACTCGTATATTTTTAAAACTAGTCAATACAGTAAAATTAATTGGTATCACCCATCTAAAAGCAAAATGCCCAATGAAATTCATCGGGCATTTATATTGTTTGAATTATTTATTTCAAAATGCTTCTACTAATTACAATCCTTTGAACCTCACTGGTTCCTTCATAGATCTGTGTAATTTTAGCATCCCGCATTAATCTTTCTACATGGTATTCTTTTACAAAGCCATAGCCACCATGTATTTGAACAGCTTCTGTGGCGGTCCACATTGCCGTTTCACTAGCAAATACCTTTGCCATCGAAGAACTTAAAGTATAATCAATCCCATTATCTTTTTCCCAGGCTGCTTTTAAACATAAGAGTCGCGCTGCTTCGATTCTGGTGGCCATATCCGCCAGTTTGAACTGAATAGCCTGATGGTGCATGATTTCTTTACCAAAGGCCTTCCGTTGCTTGCTATATGCCAATGCCAACTCATAAGCCCCGCTTGCAATCCCTAAAGCCTGAGAGGCAATTCCAATTCTTCCTCCTGCTAAAGTTTTCATGGCAAACTTAAATCCAAATCCATCTTCTCCAATCCTATTTTCTTTTGGAACTTTCACATCTGTAAACATGATGGTATGTGTATCGCTACCCCGGATTCCTAATTTGTTTTCTTTGGCAGCAACTGTAACACCGGGTGAAGATTTTTCAACTATGAAGGCATTAATTCCATGACTTCCTTTCGATACATCTGTTTGTGCAATAACAAGATAAACAGAAGCGGATGACCCATTGGTGATCCAATTCTTTGTTCCATTAATTAAATAATGGTCACCCATATCTTCTGCTTTTGTTTGCTGACTGGTTGCATCACTTCCTGCTTCAGGCTCACTTAATAAAAAAGCACCAATATAGAGTTCTCCATTTTTATTACCCTGCGCGAGCGGTATTAAATATTTTTGTTTCTGCTCTTCATTTGCAAATTTCTCTAATCCCCAACAAACCAAGCTATTATTTACACTCATACAAACACTTGTACTAGCATCTACTTTACTAATTTCTTCCATAGCCAGAACATAACTCATCGTATCCATACCACTTCCACCATAAACTGGGTCTACCATCATACCCATAAAACCAAGTTCGGCAAGTTTCATAACCTGTTCTCTTGGGAATTGCTGCTTTTCATCTCTGTCAATAACACCAGGTAGACATTCTGATTTTGCGAAATCGCGAGCGGCTTTTTGAATCATTAATTGCTCTTCATTCAGATCAAATTGCATGTATTAGGATTTTATACAGTAAAAATAAGAAATGAAATCCAAACCCTAACAATTGTTAGTTAATAAAACTGACTAATTAAGTTGATTATTTTGTGATGTATATTTAATCTAGCCAAATAAGAAAACATGCAAAACTGGAAGATTAAAACCTCTCTATTTCTTAATTATTTTGTGTTCGCTATTTTATTGAATAGTGTGGGAACCGTAATACTTCAAGTTCAGAGTAATTATGGTGTTACAGAATCTGCCGCAAGTATTTTAGAAGCATTTAAAGATCTGAGTATTGCCATTGTTTCCTTTTTTATTGCCTCATATATTAACCGGATAGGTTATAAAAAATCCATGTTAATTGCATTGGCCTTTGTTGGAACTGTTGCTTTATTAATGCCAGTTTTCCCAGGTTTTTTGATGACAAAACTTTTGTTTGCTGCCACTGGTGCTAGTTTTGCGATGATTAAAGTTTCTGTTTTTGCTACTATTGGAATAATAACAAACGATAAAAAAGAACATGCCAGTTTCATGAACTTCATTGAATCCTTCTTTATGGTAGGAATTCTAACTGGCTATTTTATATTCAGTGCATTTGTTGATGATCAACATCCTCAATCTACTTCTTGGTTAAAAGTCTATTATTTACTTGCAGTAATTGTAGCCATTGCCTTTCTTTTATTATTAAGTTCTCCATTAGATGAAAGCTCTGTTAGAAAAACAGAAACTACAGCATTGACAAATGATTTTGCTGAAATGTTTCAGTTAATAGCCCTCCCCGTTGTAATTGTATTTGTAGCTAGCGCATTTGTGTATGTGTTGATTGAACAAAGCATCATGAGTTGGTTACCAACTTACAATAGTAAAGTATTGCACCTTCCACAAACTTTGAGCATCCAAATGGCTAGTATTCTCGCTGCAGCCACAGCAATTGGAAGATTCATAGCTGGAATTGTGCTTCGTAAAATAAATTGGCTGGGAGTATTGATCAGTTGTTTACTGCTTGCTGCTATTCTTGTTCTTGTTGCCATACCATTAGCGAATAATACAAATGGTGCAGTTGTTACTGGGTGGACTACTGCCCCATTGGCAACTTTTATCTTCCCTCTGATTGGCTTTTTAATTGCCCCAATATATCCCGCCATCAATTCTGTAATTCTTAGTTCATTACCTAAGAAAAAACATGGTTACATGGCTGGACTAATTGTGATCTTTTCTGCACTCGGCGGCACTACAGGATCTATTATTACAGGAAATATTTTCCAGGCATATGGCGGACAAAAAGCATTTTATTTTTCATTAGTACCTATTAGTTTACTCATTATTCTTTTAATCGCATTTTATCAGGTACAAAAAAAAGCTGCAGATACTACTAAGCATAATATATTATAAAACCTAGATGAATCAAAAGCCAAAGGAAATATTTGAATTAAGTGAACTATTTGAAAAAGTTCAGTTGAATACTATCTTAGAAGATGGAAAAACTTTCGTCGATTGTATACCTTTGTTTCCATTATTAGAGATTGAACAGAAATACAATTTAGCTAAACAACAGCCCAGTTTTGATTTAAAAATATTTGTGCTTGAAAACTTTTCAATGCCGCCACAATTCGGTTCGGATTACAAAAGCGATCTTACTTTAACTGTAGCAGAAAATATTAAAAATCTTTGGCCAATGCTTACCAGAGACACTTCCGCAGAAGTTAGTTCACTGATCAATTTACCCAATCGTTATATTGTTCCTGGAGGAAGGTTTAGAGAAATTTATTATTGGGATTCCTATTTCACAATGTTGGGATTGAAAGAAGATAATAGAGTTGATTTAATTGAGGATATGGTTTCAAATTTTGCATACCTCATCAATAAAGTTGGTCATATTCCCAATGGAAACAGACAATATTATATCAGTAGAAGTCAGCCTCCTTTTTTTGCATTGATGGTTCAATTATTAGCTGAGACCAAAAAAGATGAAACCGTTTATAAAAAGTATCAAAAAGAATTAGAAAAAGAATATGCATTTTGGATGGATGGTGCTTCTGATTTAAAAAAAGGAGAAACCATAAAAAGGGTGGCATGTATGCAAGATGGAACATTGTTGAATCGTTATTATGATTCAAAATCAAAACCAAGAGAGGAAAGCTTTGCAGAGGATGTACATATTAGTAAGAATTGCAACCAACCTTCAGAAACAGTATTCACAAATTTAAGAGCAGGGGCAGAAAGCGGGTGGGATTTTAGTACCAGATGGTTTGCAGATAATAATACCATTGGAACTATTGAGACAACTCAGATCATTCCTGTTGACCTAAATTGTTTGATATATATATTAGAACAAACAATTGCAAAAGCAGCCACATTATCCGGTGATGCGCAAAAAGCTTCTGAATTTATAGAGTTTTCAGCAAATAGAAGAATGGCCATTTTAGAATATTGTTGGAATAATACAATTCATTATTTCTGTGATTATCATTTTGGGAAAAAGCAAACATTAGATAAACAAACAGCCGCTGGATTATACCCATTATTCGTTTCCATATCAAATCAACATCAAGCAAACGCTGTAGCACATTTTGTAGAAGCCCATTTATTGAAACCAGGTGGTTTAGTTACTACTAATATCCATTCTGGTCAGCAATGGGATGCGCCAAATGGATGGGCTCCTTTACAATGGATTGCATTTGCAGGTTTGAGGAAATATGGAATGCATCATTTGGCAAATGAAATTGGATCTAGATGGATCAAAATGAATGAAAAAGTTTTTGAAGCTACAGGGAAGTTAATGGAAAAATACAATGTAGAAGACCTTAGCAAACTTGCTGGGGGCGGTGAATATGAAGGGCAGGATGGTTTTGGTTGGACAAACGGAGTATACCTCGCCTTAAAAAAAGCATTAAAGGAAAATAACTAAACCTTATTCTTTTACCAGTATTTTTTTTGCAAATTATAAAGTACTACACGATCAGTTTCATTCAAGCGTTTCGTACTGTCTTGCAGAAAATGTCTTTTAAAAGATTGAATAGCCGCACTGGTATCTTTTACATCATATCCGATTATACGTAATGCTTGAATATGATTAAAGTCGGAAGGAACTTCGTCCAATTTATCATCATACCATAATCCAAACCCTTTATCAGCAAGTGTTTTCCAGGGAAAGCGCCAATTGGGATCATTCTTCCTTACAGGTGCAATATCGCCATGACCAATAAAATTGGATGCTGGAATATTATATGTTTTTTTGAGACGATCCAATAAACTGACCAGACTATTTATTTGCAAACTATCGAAAGGTTCAAAACCATTATTATCTAATTCAATACCAATCGAAGCAGAATTAATATCAGTCATACTCCCCCATTTTGCAATACCACCATGCCATGCACGCAAATAATCGTTCAGCATATGATGCACTGTTCCATCTTTACAAATCACATAGTGGGCACTTACCTGGGTTTTAACCATGGTAAATGTTTTCAATGTTTGTTCACATGCATTTTGAGCTGTATGATGAATAATAACGAAACTAGGTTTACGCAAATTAAAATTGGTAGTCCCTACCCAATAAGCAGGCTGTTTCATAGAATCAGAATTCCATTGTTCAGGTGTAGCTTTTAAAATGGAAGCAAATTCACTTGCTTGTTTTTGATATGACTTATTTGATTCAGCGTACGGTTTTCTGGAACATGCCCAAATGCTCAGCATTAAGATTGAAAAAACAGAAATCCGTTGAATAGTTTTCATGGCTCAAAAATAAAAAAACTACCGACACATAATTGTATCGGTAGTTTTTATGAAATACTAATTTGCTTTCCAGGTATTATTTGCAGAATTCATATCAGGGAAAGTATGATCTGGATCGATCACAACTTTCTGTAATTCTTCAGTAGTATTTAACTTAAACTTCCAGCTAGAATTATTTTGCCATATTTCAACTGGTAAATTTTTTCTTTCAGTTTTTCCTGATTTAGTAGTGTATTCGATAATTACTGGCATTGCTAATTGATCTAAATTTTCAATGGTAATTAAAGCTCCATTTTTTGCATCGTTATTAAGATAATCCACCTTTGAAACAGCTTGATCCAACTTATAATTTTCTAAGAACATACCTCTCCAAAACCAAGACAGATCTTCACCAGCTCCGTTTTCAATGCTTCTAAAGAAATCATAAGGAGATGGATGTTTAAATTTCCAATCGCGAATATATTTTTTAAATGCATAATCAAAACGATCATGACCTAAAACTTGTTCTCTCAAAAGAGTCAATGCATATCCTGGTTTCATATACAATTCAATTCCGATATTTCCTTCTTTCAACACATCAGGTGTATTCATCATCGCTTCAGAACTTGAACCGAATACAAACCTTGCATATCCATGCCAATCTGTTTTAGCAGCTTTGTATTCCCCATTATTAAAATCATCTCCAGCTAATGTATTAATGAAAGTATTAAAACCTTCATCCATCCAACCGTATTTACGTTCGTTACTGCCTACAATCATTGGAAACCAGGTATGACCAAATTCATGATCTGTTACACCAAACAGGCCTTCTGTTTTAGCTGAAGAACCACAGAATACAATACCAGGGTATTCCATTCCTCCAACATTACTAGCTACATTAGAAGCAACAGGATAAGGAAATTCAAACCAGCGTTTACTATAATTCTCAATACTTCCTTTCGTATATTCAGTGGCTCTACCCCATCCTTTTACACCGGCAGATTCAGCAGGATATACACTTGTAGCCAAACATTTTTTTCCACTTGGCAAGTTAATTTTTGCTGCATCCCAGATAAAACTTTTTGAAGTTGCCCATGCAAAATCGCGTGCATTACTTATGGCGAATTTCCAGGTACAAGTTGCTTTAGCTGGTCTTGAAGCAGGGTCATTAACTTCTGCTTCACCACGAATAGTAACAGTGGCATCGCTTCCTTTAGCTTGAGTATATCTTTTTAATTGTATTGGAGTTAATACTTCAGAAGCATTTAATAATTCACCAGATGCTACCACAATATGAGAAGCAGGAACAGTTAGAGTGGCTTCCAGATCACCATATTCTAAATAGAATTCACTGGCTCCTAAATAAGGTAACGTATTCCAACCTTGTAAATCGTCAAATACACAAACCCTAGGATACCATTGCGCTACTGCATAGATATTACCATTCTTAGTTTTTAATATTCCGGTTCTATCTGAACCATATTCTGGTATCACATAACTATAATCAATCTTTACAGAAACAGCACCGGTTCTGGCAGCAAGTGCTTTTGCCAAACGCAATTGCATTCTTGTATCAGTAATCACATAAGGAATATTTTCTGCTGGCTTTCCTGCAGATACTAATTGCACTGATGAGATTTTATATCCCCCATTAAAAGTACTTTTTGCATCTCCATATCTACTGCGACTGGTAGCTGGCATTTTAGCCTGACCACGCGATTGCAGATCATATAAATTCTGATCCAACTGCAACCAGATAAATGGTAGTTCCTGAGGGCTATTGTTTTTATAACTGATCGTAACAGATCCTGTTATTTCATTTTTTTCTTCATTCAAAGAAGCTACGATTTTATAGTCCGCCCTGTTTTGCCAGTACGCATTACCCGGCTCTCCACTTGCAGCACGGAATTCATTTCCAGCATTCGGGTAAAATAATGGGCCAAATAATAAATGTTGGTCGTATTTTGACTTTACTTCAGTAGTTGTTGCAGGTAATGTTGTTTGAGCTGACAACTGAATTACCGCAGTAGCAAAAAAAGCGGTAAATGAAACTAATTTTTTAAACATAGTTCTGTTACTTTTATAGTGATTGTACGAATGAGGCTAAAGTACTGAAAATCATGCCTTCTTTTTTGATAAAATTATAAATGGAACAATATGTCATTGAAACTAAACCGAAACACATTTGGGAATCCTGAAAACAAAGGCAATTTGCTCTCAAGAGAAGCTGCCATGCAATTGTTTCAGGAATGGGTGTTAAACCCCAAATTACAAGTTCATATGCTTCAGGTAGCTCACTTAATGAAATCATGGGCAAAAGAAAAGGAAAATCTGGATGAACAGGAACAATGGATGTGGGAAATGTCTGGTCTTTTACATGATGCGGATTGGGATCAGTGGCCTGATTTGCACTGCATTAAAATCATTGAACATTTAGAAGGTTTGAAAATAGATCCTGATGTAATGCACGCCATTGCCTCTCATGGCCCTAATCACTTTGGAGTTGATCCTATAAACAACATGGATAAAATGTTATTCGCTTTTGATGAACTTTCTGGCCTTATACACGCTTATTCTTTAATGAGACCCAATGGTTATGAAGCAATGGATATAAAAGGAGTCATGAAAAGATTCAAAGAAAAATCATTCGCCGCAAATGTATCAAGAGAAGAAATACAAGATGCAGCCAATAGAGCAGGTATACTTTTAGATGATTTGATTACATTTATAATCACACACCAGGCAGCTGTTTCCACAAAATAAATTTTCGTTTATAATACAATTTTATATGAATAAAAAATGGACTCTTTTTTGCGTAATAGTATTAATTGCATGGCAAAGTAATGCACAACAAATTCTTTCTTTAAAAGATCAGGCTAAATTAACTGACGAAATTCTAAATGAACGATTTACAAATCTGCTTCCAAAATTGATGGAAAGAGAAGGCATTGATATGTGGGTGATTATAAGTAGGGAATACAATGAAGACCCCATCTTAAAAACGATGTTACCGGCAGAATGGCTATCAGCAAGAAGAAGAACTATTTTAGTATTCTTCCATGATACCACTAAGAAAGTAAATGAGCAATTAGCAATCGCAAGATATAATGTAGGAAATCAAATTAAAGCATCCTGGGACATGAAAGCATTTCCCGATCAATGGGATGCATTAATAAATTTAATTACAGTTAGAAATCCGAAAAAAATTGCACTGAACTATTCAAATGATTTTGCACACGCTGATGGTTTAACTTTTACAGAACAAAAAATATTTCTTCAAAAACTACCTCAGAAATTTCAATCAAAAATTGTAAGTGCAGAGAGATTGGGAATTGGTTGGTTAGAAACCAGAACAGAAAGAGAAATGCAATTATATCCACAACTGGTTCAGATTACTCATCAAATAATTGCAGAAGGATTTTCAGAAAAAACAATCATGCCCGGTGTTACTACCACAGATGATTTAGTTTGGTGGTTCAGACAAAAGATTCGCAATTTAGGCTTAGACACCTGGTTTCATCCATCCGTAGAAATACAAAGAAATGATGAAACAAGTTTTGATCACTTATCTGCCTTTACCAATAAGGATAAGGAAATTATTCAACCAGGTGATTTGCTTCACGTAGATATTGGCATAAGTTATTTACGATTAAACACCGATGTTCAAGAACATGCCTATGTGTTGCAACCAGGCGAAACTACTGCTCCTACTGCTTTACAGAAAGCCTTTAGCAATGGGAACAGATTACAAGATATTCTTACCAGTAAATTTGCATTGAACAAAACAGGGAATGAAATTCTTTCCGCTGCTCTATCGCAGGCTAAACAAGAAGGAATAACAGCAAGTATTTATACTCACCCAATTGGCTATCATGGTCATGCTGCCGGACCAACAATTGGAATGTGGGATCAACAAAATGGGGTGCCTGGTTCTGGTGATTTCCCGATGCATTATAATACTGCATATTCTATAGAATTAAATGCAGCTACTGATATTCCTGAATGGAAAAAATCAATTCGAATGATGCTGGAAGAAGATGGCTTTTATTCTGAAAAGGGTTTTCGATTTATTGGAGGTAGGCAAAAAGAACTTTTACTGATACCAAGGCAAAATAACATTATTGGAAATTAAAATTCCAAAATGAGGATGTTTTTATGGCACACGGATTTACACAGATAAAGCGGATTTACGCGGGTTTTACTGAAGGCTCTTGCTGGCTTAAGCAATGAAAGCTTCCTAATCCCCAGATAATATCTGTTGAATCAATACCCACTGTTTCCCGATTAGGAAAGCACTCGGAAATAATCTGTAGTGCCTGATCATCTTTTTTGCAACGAAATGTAGGAACGATTACGTGCTTATTACTAATGTAGAAATTAGCATAAGATGCTGGAAGACGCTGATCCTCATAGATTACGGCATCTGGCATGGGAAGCTCTACAATATTCAATTGTTTATCATTTAATAAACGCATGCCTTTTAACTGTTTCAAATTTGTTTGAAGCAGTTCATAGTTTTCATCCTGTTTATTGGATTCAACAACTGTGATTACGGTATCAGCATTTACAAACCTTACGGTGTCATCGATATGACCATCTGTATCATCCCCAATAATACCATCAGCTACCCATAAAATTTGATCTACTCCATAATAATTATACAAGTAGTTTTCGATTTCTTTCTGGTTCAAATGTGGGTTGCGATTTTCATTTAAGAGGCAGCAGGAAGATGTAATTAAAGTGCCATTCCCATTAAATTCAACGGAACCACCTTCCATCACAATACCAGGATGGTATACGGGAATATTAAAATGTTTTCCAATTAAAGTAGGGATCACATCGTCTAAATCGAAAGGTGGGTATTTGTTTCCCCATGCATTATAATTCCAATCAACTATTACTTTTTTATTAGCCGCATCTGGATTGATCAAAAATGCAGGACCATGATCTCTGCACCAAGCATCATTTGTAGGATGCATAAAGAATTCTATTTGCGCAAGATCTGCACCTACTTTTTCAAGATGCATTAATGCAAAATTCTTCATTGCTTCATTGGCAATATTGATTCTTACTTTTTCACCTTGGGTCAAATATTTAATGAACAAAGCATAGTTTGGAAAAATGCTGTCTATTTTACCAGGCCAGCTAGCTTCTTTATGAGGCCATGAAAGCCATGTAGCTTCATGTTCAGCGAATTCAGCAGGAAATTTATAACCAAGCGCATCTGGTGTTAACATGGAATGATCTTTGAATAAAAAATTGGGAAAGATATTAGTTGTTAATGCTACTAATCTTCGTCGATAAATCTTTTCGTTATAGGTTGATATGAATCTATTCTTCTATCGCGCATAAACGGCCAATGGGTACGAAAATAATCCGTTTGCTTAGTATCTATATTGATTACTGCAACTTCTTCTTCTTCATGGGATGCTTTATAAAGTAATGTTCCGAAAGGATTACTTACAAAAGAACCGCCCCAGAATTTCATGGCTCCTCCTTGCTCAAAGCCTACTCTATTTACACTTACTACGTGAACTCCATTTGCAACGGCATGACTTCTTTGAATTGTTTGCCATGCATTGTATTGCTCGATATTAGTAGCTTCATCTTGTTGTGTAGACCAACCAATAGCTGTTGGGTAGAATAATATTTCGGCTCCCATTAACGCTGTAATTCTTGAAGCTTCCGGATACCATTGATCCCAGCATATAAGAATTCCTATAGTGGCAAACTTTGTTTTGAATACTTTATATCCAAGATCGCCTGGAGTGAAATAAAATTTTTCATAAAAAGCTGGGTCATCAGGAATATGCATCTTACGATACTTTCCTAAGTAAACACCATCCGCATCAAGTACAGCAGTTGTATTATGATAAATCCCTTTTGTTCTTTTTTCAAATAAGGAAGCAATTACAACGATCCCCAATTCTGCAGCAACTGAACTCAATGACTCTGTAGATGGACCAGGAATTGCTTCAGCCAAAAGAAAATTTTCATAATCTTCTACATCACAGAAATAAAGTGAAGTAAACAATTCTTGAAGGCAAACAATTTTTGCACCCTTAGCAGCTGCTTCTCTAATTTTAGAAATTGCTTTTGCAAGATTCTCTTCTTTAGATGCAGAACAGGTCATTTGTACAAGACCAACTGGAACTACCGACATAATCAATGCTTTTAAAATTAATATTCGTTTATGTTGTACGTAGTATCAAACTATCGAAACTACTAATACCAATCATTTTTTCTGAAATATACCCTTCTGCAAACTCAACGCCAATCCTTTTTCCCAACATCATCGCCCTGGCTTTCACTGTTTCTAAAAATTGAGGTGATGAAATATAGGTCTGAGGTTCATTTAAATCTGGATTATAAAACTGAGTAGTATAAGCTAAAACAGATTCCAATTTTTTATCCATATATTTTGAGATGTCTACTACAAAACTAGGTTGCAGAAAACGATCTTGTAAATAATGAAAAACATAGGATGGTCGCCATTCAGTTTGTTCAACCCCATCTAACTCAGTAACAATTTTTCTAAGTCCGGATAGGAATGCAGCATCAGAAATCATTTTAGAACTTCTGCCATGATCAGGATGTCGATCTTCCGGAGCATTCGCTAAAATGATCGTTGGTTGATACTTTCTGATCGCTTTAATTAATAGGCGCTGGTGAAACTCATCATTCTGAAAAAATCCATCCGCCATTTCAAGATTTTCTCTGATATCAATTCCCAGAATATTTGCTGCATTTCTAGCTTCAACTTTTCTAGTCTCGGCAGTACCTCTTGTTCCTAACTCACCTTTGGTAAGATCTACAATGCCCACTTTTTTTCCTTCTGCAATAGCAGACATCAAAGTACCCGCGCAACCTAACTCTACATCATCTGGATGTACCCCAATGGCTAATATATCAAGCTTCATGCTTTATTGGTTTATTTGGTAAAGTTACTGAGTGATTGCAATAAAAATCCCGTCCTGAAAGAATCGGAACGGGATTTTGAATATTTTGTCAAAAAGATTAGTCTTTTTTCGCGTAACGCTTTTTAAACTTATCGATACGACCTGCAGTATCAACCAACATGTTTTTACCAGTATAAAATGGATGAGAAGTATTTGAAATCTCCAATTTGATAAGAGGATATTCTTTACCGTCTTCCCATAAAACAGTCTCTTTGGTGTTAGTTGTAGACTTACTTAAAAATGAATCACCGTTACTCATGTCTTTGAAAACAACGAAACGATAACTTTCTGGATGGATACCTTGCTTCATAATATTTGATTTAGGTAATACGGATTTTGCCGTATTGTTATTTTTTAGGTTGGCAAAAGTAACTAAAACAGCGTTTTAAACCAAATGAAATTCAAATTAACCTTCTAAATAAACTATTTCTAGCTTTTCATATTGATGAACTGCAAAGGCAATCCTAAACTAGAATTTCTACAAAGTGCTATAACATCCTGTAAATCATCTATTTTTTTACCTGTCACCCGAACAATGTCATCCATAATGGCCACTTGAACCTTCAATCCACTATCCTTAATTAATTTTACAACTTTCTTGCTATCATCCTGCTTCAGACCATTTTGAACAGCCACTTCTTTCTTCACCACTTTACCACTAGGATAAGCGTCTTTTTCAAAATTGAAAGCACTCGCTTCTATTCCTTGTTTCATTGCCCTACTGATAATCACATCAATCACTTGCTTCATTTTCATATCACTTTCTACTTCTAAGTGAATGACATAGTCTTTCTTATTCAAATCAATTTTAACAGGAGAATTTTTGAAATCAAAACGAGTACTGATTTCTTTGTTTACTGTATTAATGGCATTATCCAAAGTTTGCAAATCGACTTTTGAAGAAATATCAAATGAAGGCATAAAATTAGTTTTAGTAAAGATAAACGCATTTCATCAAACAGGTAGTCAATTTACTTAATTTATCAATCAACCTGTTGTGTTGTTTTGTTTTTTTCAGCCCATTTTTTGGATTGGAAAACAAGGATGATACCTGCTATAAATAAGATGATTGATATGATCTGCGCTTGAGTTGGTTTAAATGGAAGCGATTCGTAATGCGTATTAACTCTAATACTTTCAATCGCAAATCTTTCTATTCCATTAAATATTAAATAGATCCCAAATAATTGACCCGGAATTTTAATTTTTCTTCTGAGCGACCATAAAATAAAGAAGACAATGAAACACATAATTACTTCATACAAAGCTGTTGGATACACCGACTGAATCAGTTGATTACAATAAGGCCCTGAGCATCCTGGGATAGGTGCTCCTTCTCCTATCACATTATGCGGATACTGATAAGACCAAAGCCAATCTGGCATCCATCGAATGGGTTTTCTGGTATTATTCACAATCCCCCAATCACCATCTCCGCTTACCTGACAGCCAATTCTACCAATTGCATAACCCAGCATTAAAACAGGAGCAAATGCATCCACTAAATGAACAATTGGTAATTTAATTTTACGTGCAAATAACATAATAGCTGCACCCGCACAAATTAAACCTCCATAAAAAGTTAGACCACTAAAAGAGATTAATGCGCCAATTGGATCTTTAATAAAATCGCCCCAATTTTCCAGGTTATGAAAAATTTTAGCACCTAAAAATCCAAAGCCAGCAGCATAAATCAGTATATCACTTACACGATCCTGCGGCCAGATTCTAACTAATCGCTCTTCAGGATTATCTAATTTCTGTTTATTCTTTTCGTACCATTTTAGGCCTGCAAAAAACAATCCAACTAATATACCTACCCATAAATTACCCCTTGATGAAAGTATAAATGCCTGTGGATCATTTAGAGCATCTGAAATAGTAAAAGCACCAATGATTTTATAACCAAAAATGAATCCTAATAAAAAATTGATCAATAAATCAGCAAAAGAAGCAGGAGCTCCAATCACAATTTTTTCTTCTATAAAATTCAATAACCCCTGCTGCTGTTTTCTTTTTAATTCCAGGGTTAATACCCAGGCACTAACGATAAAACAAAGGGCTACAAAAAATCCAAAAGTATTTACGAGTTTTAATCCAGACAACTCAATTCCAAACAAATCTTTAAAGGCGTAATAGAGATTAGGATACATGAATGTGATATGGTTTGCGTTAATACAATCGTAGACTAAGGCTACAATAATAGTCAGAAAATTTGAAATAAAGGAGTAAGTCTCGCTATTCGAAATAGTAAGGCCCCACTTGCGTGAGGCCCATACTTACTAACCCATCTCTTGCGAAAATACTAAATCTTAATTACAATGTTCATCAAAAACAGAAATTAGATGTTGAGCAATTACCTGAGCCGGACGGCCTTCGATCTGATGCCTTTCAACAATACTAACCAATTCTCCATTTTTAAATAAGGCAATAGCTGGTGAAGATGGCGGATAAGGCAATAAATGTTTACGAACCTGGTTCACAGCTTCCACATCAAAACCTGCAAAACTGGTTGCTAAACGATCCGGACGTACTGTTGCATTTGCTACAGCCATTAGCACACCAGGTCTACAAGTGCCTGCTGCACAACCACATACAGAATTAATAACTACTAATGTGGTACCTTCCATAGCTAAAGTACTATCTACTGCTGCTGAAGTTAATAATTCATCAAAGCCTCCATCTACCAATTCAGCTTTCATTGGTAAAACTATTTCTGCTGGATACATATCGATTGTTTTAAATGATTGAAAGGCAAAATTAAGATAAATGTAGAAACATCAAACTCTTTAATTGTCGCCATTGTGTCATATTATTTAAACAAAAACAGTCATAATGGCACTATTAAATAATTGTTACAGCAAAGCTGACAGTAAAAAAGATGGTTTAATCCTGTGGTATAGACTTTGATTCGATATTAGAAATTTAAAACTAAAAAAATTAATACAATGACATTCGTAAAACAACCCACACAAGTAAACAATCTATTCGATGAGTTATTCAACAATTTCCCAGCTAATTGGGGAAGAGATTATTCCAACCAGGTTGGACATCCCAAAGTGAATATTCACGAAACATCTGATGGTTTTCATCTTGAATTAATTGCGGCAGGGCGTAATAAAGAAGACTTTAAAGTGAATATTGAGAAAGACTTATTAACCATCAGCTTTGAAAAGAAAGAAGTTGAGGAAAACAAGGAATTCAAAACTATTCGCAAAGAATTTACATTAAATAGTTTCAAGCGCAGCTTCAGTTTAGATGAGAAAATTCAAGCAGATGCCATTCAAGCAAAATATGAAAATGGAATTTTAAAGCTGTATTTGCCTAAAAAAGAGCAAATAACTCCAGCTACAAAAGAGATTACGATTTTATAAGAGTAGTTAGTTAGTTAGTCAGTAGGTTTTGGTTTACCCCTATGTTTTTACATGGGGGTATTTTTTTTGCAACTATGTAATATATTTAAGAAGTTATCTACTAACATCAAGTAACATAGCTTTATGAAGAGATTACCTTTGCTTTTAGTTTCCATTTTACTGTGCACTTTTGGCATTAGTCAAACAGATACAAAAGGATCCCTGCTTTTTGAAGTAAGTGGTAATGGATTAACAAGCCCCTCCTATATTTTTGGCACATTTCATATTATGTGCAAGGATCAGTTTAGCATCAGCCCTACCCTTGCATCAAAAATTGTGTCAACTGATCAGTTCTACGGAGAATTAGATATGGACGATCCAACCATGCAAGCTACCATGATGCAAAAAATAATGATGAAAGACAACACTATTGAATCAATGATGGATAGCAGTAGTTTTAAAAAATTTGATGAAGCATTTAAAAAAATCACTGGAATTTCAGCATCCCAATTAAATCATTACAAACCATTTTTCCATTTAAGCTTATTAACGCTTAAAACAATTCCATGCTTCAATTTTCTGCAACCAGAAACAGAATTAATGCAAATAGCTAAGAAAAATGGTAAAGAAGTATTGGGACTAGAAACAGTAGATGAACAAATGAGTGCTATTGATGCACAGCCTTTAGACTCTCAAATCATTGCCTTACAAAAAATGGTCCTCAATTTTGATAGCACTAAAAATATGATGACTGAAATGATTGAAGTCTACAAGAAAAACGATGCAGAATTGCTCTACGAATATGTTCAGAAACAAGGAACAGATGGCATGAACGAAGAAGTATTATTAGTGAATAGAAATAAGAATTGGATACCCAAACTAAAAAAAATAATGTTAGAAAAATCAAGTTTTATTGCCGTAGGAGGAGCACACCTTGGTGGTAAAACAGGAGTTCTTGCATTACTTAAAACTGATGGTTATACGGTTACACCTATAAATTATTAATTTGCTCGAATGGCCCAACAAGAATTTGTTTCCTTATTGAAGACACACCAGAACATAGTTCACAAAGTGTGTAATCTATATATGGACCAATACAAAGATCGTGAGGACTTATTTCAGGAGATTACATTACAAGCCTGGAAAGCATATCAAACATTTAGAGGGGATGCAAAATTTTCTACATGGCTTTATCGGGTTGCATTAAATACTGCCATTACATTTTATAGAAAGGAAAAAAGAAGCCCCTCCATTTATACCACCGATGATCTTCCAGAAATGGCAAGTCAGGATGAACCAGAACCAATTGAAGCACAACTAAAAGCAATGTACACGGCGATTGGAGATTTATCGAAAATCGACAAAGCCATTGTAATGCTTTATTTGGAAGACTATGCTTACCAGGAAATTGGAGAAATGATGGGAATTACAGCGAATAATGTGGCTGTAAAAATGAATAGGATCAAAACGAAACTGAAAGAGCAATCTCAAAAATATATGGACCAAGTTTAAAATATTGTTATGGATTTAGATCAATTTAAAACCGAGCTCAAAACAAAACTGGCAACAGACCATATCAATCGGTCTGATGCAGATATAGAGCTGTTACTCAAAAAGAAAACAGTCTCCATCATCGACAAGCTAAAGAAAAGTCTATGGTTCGAGATTATTATTGGCTTCATAATAAATTTTGGTTTTGTATATGCGGCATTTGATGCAGGCATGCATTCTATGAGAATTTATTTTGGTTTTTTTAGCATCCTTATGTATCTGTTCTTAATCTATTTAATTTATCTATTATCAAGAACTAATAAAATCAAAACCCCAGATCAAACTATCAAATCCAATCTTGCATCCTATATTCATTTAATCGATGAATTTATCAATAGATATCTGCAGTTTACAATGGCATTAATACCTATTTGTTTGATTTTTGCTGGCTACCTGGGATATTCTGATGCACATTCAGATTTAGTAAAAAATGCTTATCAAAGCGGATATAATTTAGGCGCCAAAATGAATGGCACTCAATTTACAATATTCATAGTAAGCTTTATCATAGTTACAGGCTTTGGCGCCTATGGGATGTTCCATTTCACTAAATGGTATTTAAAGAAACTATACGGAAATTATCTAAATGAATTAAAGCAATGCATGGTTGACTTACAGAATTAGGCAAAAAAAAATCCGCTCTTTCGAACGGATTTAAATATGATGTATTTGATTTTATCTTACATAACCAAGGATCTTCAGCATACTTGCAGAAGTTTGCTCTTTTGCATACACCCAGTCGATCAGTTTGCCGTTATTATCATATTCAACAATTACGTGCTTCGGTGACGGCACCATACAGTGCTTAATTCCGCCATACCCACTTATCGAATCCTGATAAGCTCCTGTGTGAAAGAACCCCACATACAGTGGCTCTTTATTAGATTCTTCCTCTTTCTTATTTGGTGAAGCTAATTTAGGCAGGAATACTTCATTGATATGTTCCTCTGAATCATAGTAATCATGGCTATCACAGGTAATTCCTCCGAGTACTACTCGATGATATTCGTTATCCCATTTATTAATAGGCAACATCAGGAACTTTTCACCAATTCCCCAGGTATCTGGTAAAGTAGTAATGAATGAAGAGTCGATCATATACCAACACTCTCGATCGTTCTGAATTTTTTGACCGAGTACACTATAAATATGAGCCATACTCTCTCCCACTGTAAAGCTTCCAAACTCTGTATAGATATTCGGCATTGGTACCTTAGCCTTACTACAAGCCTTCTTGATATTCCCCACGATCTCATTGATCATGAATTGATAATCATATTCAAAACCTAAAGAGTGCTTAATCGGAAATCCACCGCCTATATTAATAGAATCTAATTCTGGACAAATCTTTTTTAACTGGCAATACAAGTTGATGATCTTGTTTAATTCAGACCAATAATAAATATCATCCTTTACACCTTTATTTAAAAAGATGTGCAACATTTTCAACTGAAATTTATCTTCATTTCCTTCAATCTCGTCTACATAAAACTCCAAAATATCTTTTGCGCGAATACCAAGTCTTGATGTATAGAAAGGAAAATTAGGTTCTTCTTCTGCTGCCACTCTAATACCTAAACGGAATGGCTTCTTTACTGATTTTCTATAAGCCAGTAATTCTTCCTTATTATCTAAAATAGGAATTACATTTTTGAACCCATTATTAATCAACTTCGCGATTCTCGAAGTGTACATTTTTTGTTTGTAGCCATTACAAATGATGTAGACATCTTTATTGATCTTTCTTCGCTCATATAATCGATTGATGATATCGATATCATAAGCATAAGATGTTTCAAGATGAATACCATGTTTCAATGCTTCCTCAACTATAAATGAGAAGTGTGAACTTTTAGTACAATAGCAGTAAAAATACTGCCCCTCATATTTATGCTTCTTAAAAGCCTTTTCGAACAAATTTTTTGCTTTATTAATCTGCATCCCAATCTTTGGCAGATACGTCAACTTAAGTGGAGTACCGTGTTTATTAATCAGAGAAATCAGGTCAAGACCATTAAACTCTAAATACCCATCATCATTTTGATCAAATCCCTCCTGAGGAAAATGGAAGGTTTGGTTCACAAGCGAGGTGTAGCTGTTGTTCATTTTCTGAGTTAATATTAGACTGTGAGCAAAACAATTTTTTTGCACCGCAAAAGTAACAGTTTACACGGTTGTTTGCACAAAAAAAACCGGAAGGTTTTTCCTTCCGGTTTCTGTAATCAAATTGAGAACTATTTTACTTGATTAATCAATGATTTAAAGCTCTCTGGCTCATTCATTGCTAAATCTGCAAGAACCTTACGATTCAGTTCAATTCCTTTAATGTTCAACTTGTTAATGAATTGGCTATAAGTCATACCCTCTTCTCTAACAGCTGCATTAATACGCGCAATCCATAACTGACGGTATTCACGCTTTTTTAATTTACGACCTACATAACTATAAGTCAAACCTTTTTCAACAATATTTTTGGCTACGGTATAAACGTTTTTACGTTTACCATAAAATCCTTTAGCTTGATCAAGAATCTTTTTTCTTCTAGCCCTAGATGCGACTGCATTTTTTGAACGTGGCATAGTTTAATTTTTTTGAAGTTGTGGTATTTGATTACCACGACTGATGTTTTAAAATGATTGGTAACTGAAATGGCAGATGACTACCCTCTTAAACGTAATAAACGAAGAACTGAGCGTTTGTTTGTAGTGTCTACAACACCTTTTTGACGCATAGCTCTTTTACGTTTTTTAGACTTCTTAGTCAAGATGTGACGTTTGAAAGCTTTTTGGAAAGTGATCTCTCCAGTACCAGTCAACTTAAAACGCTTCTTTGCGCTGCTGTTGGTTTTTACCTTTGGCATGTTAAATAATCAATTAAGATTACACCCTGCTGGCGTCCCTACACAGGTGGGGAACTTGTTGAGCCATACGGGAAATAGTCCGA
>JBAXHC010000012.1:0-47260 GCA_037139075.1 Bacteroidota bacterium | reverse complement strand
ACTTTTCACTTTTTCCATTCCACCTTCGCAGTTTGAACTTCAGAAGAATTAGTTCCTATTTGAACAATGAATTCACCTGGCTCCCATACTTTTTTCAAATCGCTATTGAAGAAAGATAATTGATCAGGCGTGATCTCAAAACTTATGGTCTTTGATTCGCCTGCTTTTAAAGAAACTTTTTGGAATCCCTTCAAGTCTTTAACAGCACGTGTTACAGAAGCAACAGGATCGCTGATATATAACTGTACCACTTCTTCTCCTGCATAATTACCAGCATTTTTCAATACCACAGAAGCCGTTAGTTTTTCGTTTCCTTTCAATTCTTGCTTACTTAATTGAATAGCACTGTATTCAAACTTGGTATAACTCAAACCAAAACCAAATGGGAACAATGGATCATTCGATTCATCTAAATAGTTGGATTTGAATTTATGTCCACCTGTACCATCATAAGGTCGTCCTGTGTTTTTATGATTATAATAAATAGGGATCTGACCAACTGATCTTGGAAAAGTAGCAGTGATTTTTCCAGAAGGATTATAATTTCCAAATAATACATCTGCCACAGCATTCCCTGCTTCTGTACCCGGAGCCCATGCCTCTAATATTGCAGTAGCATGTTGCTTCTCCCAAACTAATGTAAGCGGTCTTCCATTAATCAATACGATTACTAATGGTTTTCCTAGTTCAGATAAAGCTTTTAATAGTGCTTGCTGACTAGCAGGAATACTGATATCTGCTCTGCTTGATGATTCACCTGACATATCAGAGGATTCTCCCACAACAGCAACTATTACATCTGATTTTTTTGCAGCTTCTACTGCTTCACTAATCATTTCTGCAGGAGATTTACTATCCACGTCAACTTGAACGCCTAGTGCATTTACATTTTTAGCAAACTCAGCATCGTCTGTAATATTGGAGCCTTTTGCATAAATGATATTAGCACTACTACCAACAGCATTTTTAATTCCTTCATACACACTAACAGATTTTTCCCAATCTCCCGCTACCACCCATGTACCCAACATATTTCTACGGTTATGCGCTAATGGACCTACCAACGCAATGGTACCTGTTTTCTTTAATGGCAAAATCTGATGATAGTTTTGCAACAACACCATACTATGCGCCGCCATATTTCTTGCGATGGTACGATTCTCAGCACTTAAAATATCTTTTGCAGGACGAGACTCATCTATATAACGATAAGGATCATCAAACAAACCCAATTTATATTTCGCTTCAAGAATACGTAAACATGCCTGATCAATATCTGCGATTGATACTTTCCCTTCTTTCAATGATTTCTGCAAAGTGGTTAGCATTCCCTCTCCCACCATATCCATATCTAAACCTGCTTTCAATGCTCTTGCGGATACTGTTTGCAAATCACCAATACCGTGTGCAGTCATTTCATTCACAGAAGTATAATCAGAAACTACAAAGCCCTTGAAGCCCCATTGTTTGCGCAATAAATCTGTTAGCAACCATTGATTAGCAGTAGCTGGTACACCATCAATCTCATTGAAAGAACTCATCATACTTCCAGCACCAGCATCAACAGCTGCTTTGTACGGAGGCAAATAATATTCATACATTTTGATCTTACTCATATCAACTGTATTATACTCGCGACCAGCTTCAGCACCACCATATAAAGCAAAGTGTTTTACACATGCCATCATGGTATTATTCAATGAAAGTGATTTTCCTTGATATCCTCTCACGATTGCTTTTGCAATTTCACCACCTAAATACGGATCTTCACCAGAACCTTCTGAGATCCTTCCCCAGCGTGCATCGCGTGCGATATCTACCATCGGAGAAAAGGCCCAATTCAAACCATCAGCTGTGGCTTCTTTTGCAGCCATTGCCGCTGCATTTTGTATCATACCTAAATCCCAGGATGCTGAAATAGCCAATGGAATGGGATAAATAGTTTTATGCCCATGTATCACATCCAAACCAAAGATCATGGGAATATGCAATCTTGAGTTTTTAACTGCAAGGTCTTGCGCCTTTCGCACTTTTTCAGGAGAATAGATCCCAAATAATCCTCCCACCTGACCCTTTTTAATTTTCCCTTCAACATCTGTACTCACAACAGAGCCAGTTGTAGCAGCTCCTCCAGGAATTATTAAGTTTAACTGACCGATCTTTTCTTCAGTCGTCATTTTAGCCAACAATGCTTTTGCCTTAGCAGTAATATCAGTTTGCGCAAAAGTTAATTGTGCAAATAATAATGTTGCAGCGATTGAAATAATTTTTTTCATGATTATATATTATGGGTGCAATAATTTATGAATATAATTATAACTGGTGGTAATATTCTCAATCGGACTTGGGGCACCATCTTGTTCAATAAAGAAATACTTCATTCCAGAATCAGCAGCATGGTCAAAAATTCTTTTAAAGTCAAAATCTCCCTTACCTACTTCAATCACTTTTTCTCTACTTTTATCCAGATCTTTTACATGCCACAAATGGAATCTTCCTTTATTCGCTTTAAACATTTCAACCGGATCTTTTCCAGCTTTCATGGCCCATGCAAGATCTAATTCCATTTTCACTAAAGCAGGATCTGTCTGACTTAATAATAGATCATAAGGAATAATACCATCCACAGTTTTGAATTCTGCATCATGATTATGATATGCAAATAATAATCCAGCTTTTTTTGCAGCAACTGATGCTTTATTCAAAACTTCAATCGATGCTTTGATCTCATCTAAAGTTCCGATTGGTGTATTTGCACATACCAAGTAAGTAACACCACCTTCGGCAGCCTGATCGATTAATTCCTGATAGTTGTCGCGCAAATTTTTCATCGGTGGAATCACCAATGGTTTCCCATCTGCCCCCAATGGCATTTTTGCTCCAGCAGGCATTTTAAATGGTGCTCCTAATACATGGTGAGAACGCCAGGTCATACCAAGATCCTTTAATGTAGTAGCAAATTCTTTAGGCTTCATTCCATAATAACCACCCAATTTACTAAAGGCAGATTCTATTTCTTTATACCCTACTTTAGAAATTTTTTCTAAATACCCCTTTGGATCTTGATCCAAGATTCCAAACAAAGTAAATAACTGTAAGCCTTCATTGGGAAACTTTGGCCCAAATAAACCATTTGCCAGAAGCTCTTTCTGGAATAATACGGAACCCAAACCCAAAAAAGCGGTTTGTTTTAAGAATTGTCTGCGTTGACTCATTTTAGTTGATTTAAGTATGGCTGGAGAATTTTAGCAATCAAACGAGCCTATTGCGTCGTTATGACACAATGCTACTGATTAATGTTCAAAATTGGAAATAATTCGGGAGGGAATTTACCTTATTTTCGAGTTATATGACACCCCAGAAAACATTTCGAGAAGTGCTAGCTGATGGTGAAGGCATTTTCCAGCCTTCAGTATCCCTGGATTGTGTAATATTTGGATTTCATGAGAATGAATTAAAAGTCTTGTTGATCAAAACAAAAGCTGCAGATCATTGGGCTTTACCTGGTGGATTTGTATTTAAAGAGGAAGACCTAGACGACGCCGCTACAAGAGTGCTCAAAGAAAGAACTGGCATTGATGATATCTTTTTGCAACAGTTCCATGTATTTGGTTCTGCAAAAAGATCTGACTGGAATATACATCGGAGTAATTTTAAAAAAGATGGCATTGAAATCGGACCCGACCACTGGTTGCTCAAGAGGTTCATCACTGTTGGTTATTATGCATTGGTAGAATTTGCACATGTAATTACAACACCTGATTCAAGTTCAGAAGAATGTAGATGGTGGGATATTAATGAAATTGAAGAACTCTTCATGGACCATAAACAGATTCTTGACAAAGCATTGGATACCCTCAGGCTTCAATTAAATCATTTGCCCATTGGTTACAATTTATTGCCTCAAAAATTCACGATGCCCGAGTTGCAAAAGTTGTATGAAACCATTTTAAATATAACGCTCGATAGAAGAAATTTTCAAAGAAGGATGACCGGATTTGGAATTTTAAAACGTTTGAAAGAGACCAGAAAAGGTGGTGCACATCGAGCTCCTTTTCTTTATTCATTTGATATGCGCAAATACCGCAAAGCATTGAAACAAGGCCTTCATGGAGGATGGTAAAATCAATTTAAAAAATGACAAAACAATTTAAAGCCATCATTTTCGATTTGGATGGAGTAATCATCGACTCGAATCCTGCTATCATTGAATTCTGGAGTTCCTGGGCTATAAAAGAGGGCTTTACACTTACGGATGAAATGATTAGAGAATGGGTTTTTGGCAGAAGAGTTACCGCAACAATTGAGGGATTATTTTCTCATATCTCAGACGAACGAAAAAAAGAAATTGAACAGGACGGTTATTTATTTGATCAAACCATGCAACCAGAAGGAATTGCAGGGATCACTCAATTCATTCAGGGTTTAACTAAAATCCCTTTTACAATGGGGGTAGCTACAAGCTCTCATCACGAAAGAATGTTACAAATGTTAGAACGTGTGGGTGTTGCTGATCATTTTATACATTTTGTTACGGCACATGATGTTAGTAAGGGAAAACCAGATCCAGAGCCCTATTTAAAAATGGCGGAAAAGATAAATTTACATCCATCAAACTGTCTTGTATTTGAAGATGCGAATAGTGGTGTACAGTCGGCCATTGCTGCAGGAATGCAAGTAATTGGAATCGGAAATGAAGTAACCAAAGATGAGTTACTCCTAAACGGCGCACTTGAAGTAATTCCTAACTTTTCTGAAATTGAAATCAATGGCAGTCAATTGTTCACAAAAAATGGTAACACATACCAGTTGATCCGTTAATGGGTTTTGTTGATCATTTCTTTAGCCCAGTTCAAAACTATTTCCAGCTGTTCTTCTCTCGTTAAATTACTATTGTTTAATTCAATGGCATCTTCTGCTTTTCTAAGTGGACTCACTTCTCTATGACTATCAATATAATCGCGTGATTCAAGATTGTTCTTCACTTCCTCAATAGTGATATTCGGATTTTTTTCGAACATCTCTTTGTACCTTCTTTCTACTCTAATAGCAGGATCCGCTACTACAAATATTTTTAATTCGGCATTTGGGAAAACAGTAGTTCCTATATCTCTACCATCCATTACAATAGCTTTTTTTGTTCCCATTAATTGTTGTTGTGCCACTGCAAATTCACGCACTTCTTTCACTGCAGAAACAGCACTCACATTATCACTAACAGGCATTTCTCTAATTAAAACTTCTACGTCTTCGTGATTTAAATACATATCCGACCTACCTGTATCAGCATTGTACTGAAAATCAAGTGTGATATTTTTTAATGCCTTTACCACTTCTTCCTGATGATTCCAATCAATTCTATGTCTCAAAAAGTAAAGTGTAATAGCTCTGTACATAGCACCAGAATCGATAAATACGTAATTCAATTCATTCGCTAATTGGCGGGCTAACGTGCTTTTTCCACAGGAAGAAAATCCATCGAGGGTAATGATAATTTTACGCATGATAGTTCGGATAAACCTTTAATTAATTAGTACAAAGTTGCACTAAAAAAAAGGGTTTTCAAATTATAGATTGGAGAATCAACTACTTCAAATCAGCAAAAAGATTTGGGAAATCTGAAATAATCCCATGCACACCCATTTTCTTTAAAATTTGCATCCTTGGCAGATCATTCACTGTCCAGGGAATAATTTGAATCCCTGCATCTCTGCACTGTTTTACAAGCAAATCTGTTACTAAAACATGAGCAGGACTATAAATGGTTGGTATAAATCCTAGATCTCTTAATTGTAAAGCAAAAGGCTTTTTATCAAAGTCTTCAATGAGTAATGCAGTTTTGAAATGTGGGTATTTCTGATGCAGGTATTGAAGAGTGCGGATATCGAATGACTGGATGATTACTTTATCCTCCATTTTCTTCGATTGAATCACAGCCACTAATAAATCTACAAATTCTTCCGGACCAGGATGAAAGATCCCATCAGTCTTTGCATTTGTTTTTGTTTCGATATTGAATTGAGGAATGGGAATATTTTTTTGTAAACAGTAAGACTGAACAGTATCAAATAATTGAGAAAGTAAGGGTTTATAAGCTGCAATTCTTTGTTGTTGCGAAAATCGAGGATGTGGTTTTAAACCAACGTCAAATTTTTGGATCTCTGCATAATTCATCTGAAACATATTAAACTTCTTCTCTTCAGATTCTTCAATAAAATTTCCATCTGGCTTTGTGGTTATTTCATGATTAAAAAATGGCTCATGACTTAAAAAAACTTTTTTATCCTTACTAACCGATGCATCCATCTCTAAAGTGGTAACACCAAGATCTATCGCTTTAAGCATGGCAGGTATTGTATTCTCTGGCATTAACCCCCTGCAACCACGATGACCTTCTTTATCAAATGAAGTTGCTCCAAATCCTTCGCTATGAGGAACTTTAACAGTCATACATGAAAGACTTAAAAAAAATAAAACAAATATCCAAAGTCTCATTAATCAGTAATTTTATTTGCATTTTTTTTCATTTCCTCGGCCACAGTTTTTGCAGCTAAATCGCCTTGTTCTAATTCATCAATAATATTATGATAGCTCTTTGTATTTCTATTCTGACTCATTTTAAAAACATGCTGCAAATCTTTCACTTCAATTTCTAATGCAATGATAGCTTTCATATTTGATTGCATGTATTCGTCTGAGAGATTCTTAACTTGGGATGGCGAATTAGGATCTTTTTCGAAATGAGCTGTTAGATTAGAGAGCAGATCATAGAGCTCTTTTTCTGATAAAAATTTCAATTCCCCTTTGGCATGAACCGCCTGATAATTCCAGGTACTACCACGATCGTCATTATGATACCAGCTTGAACTTACATAAGCATTTGCACCTTGAAAAATCACAAGTACGTTGCCATTGTTTTCGAATGCAAGATGGTGATCTTGCTTACGCATAATATGAGCTTGCAGATATATTTTTTCATCCCTTTCCACAATTAATACTGGAATATGAGTTGCTACTGGTAAATTGTTTTTGTCAATTCCACAGATGGTTACAAAAGGGTGTGCTTTCATAAAAGCAATTACCTCTGCGTTTTCGTTTGCTTTAAAATAGGGTACATGATACATGACTCGAATTTATACATAAAAAAGCTCCCTACATTTTTTGTAGAGAGCTTTTGAAAAAATTAATGCACTATTGTTCTGTAATCTTAATGGTTTCTGTTTTAGGCATCTCAGCATTTCGCATCGCAATATTCCTCACGGTTGCTGAGGTGAAATCACGGAATGCTTTTTTGCTAATCTCATCATTCCCTGCCATTGAAGGAATACCTGCGTCTCCCCCTTCACGGATGGATTGTACCAATGGGATCTGACCCAAGAATGAAAGATCATATTCGTCCGCTAAGCGTTTGCCACCCTCTTTCCCAAATAAATAATATTTATTATCTGGCAATTCTGCCGGAGTGAAGTAGCTCATATTCTCTACAAGACCAATAATCGGAACATTAATTTGAGCCTGACCAAACATGGCAATCCCTTTTTTGGCATCAGCCAAAGCCACATTCTGTGGAGTTGTAACGATAACTACACCTGTAACTGGTACTGTTTGCATCAAGGTTAAATGAATATCTCCAGTTCCAGGAGGCATATCTATAATTAAATAATCCAATTCGCCCCAATCAACATCAGTTACAAATTGACGCATGGCACTGCTGGCCATTGGTCCACGCCAAACAACTGCATTTTTCTCATCTACCAATAAACCTATACTCATTAATGTAATACCATGTTTTTGCAGAGGAATAATCATGCCTTTGCCATCCACTTCTTTCATCAACGGACGTTCTCCACGAACGCCAAACATAATGGGCACACTTGGTCCATAAATATCTGCATCCATTAAACCTACTTTTGCGCCACCTTCTGCCAAAGCCAACGCTAAATTTGCAGACACAGTACTTTTTCCTACCCCACCTTTACCACTAACTACTGCAATAATATTCTTGACTCCTGCAAGCACTTCTTTATTATCCTTACGAATGGAAGAAGTATTGGAGGTGAAATTCACTGTTATTTCAGC
The DNA here is from genome assembly GCA_037139075.1 of Bacteroidota bacterium. Classification (GTDB taxonomy): domain Bacteria; phylum Bacteroidota; class Bacteroidia; order Chitinophagales; family Chitinophagaceae; genus Sediminibacterium. The sequence continues at coordinate 39,181 of JBAXHC010000012.1, read as the reverse complement.
AGCTTTATTCACCAATAATTTAATCGCATTCTCACTGGCAGTTCGCATCATGTCCTTCATTGGACAAGCTGGAGTGGTTAAAACAATGGTAAAACTTACCTTATTCCCATCAATCGAAAGATCTTTAATCATGTTCAGGGTAACCAGATCCTTACCCAAATCAGGCTCTTGCACATTACTCAAAGCCTGTAAAATAGCCGCTTCAGTCATCACGAAAGTTTTTGTTAAAAAAGAAAATACCGCGCAAAGTTAACAGCTGACAGCCTTACTTTGTTCTAAATCCTTTAGTTTAAATAAAGAAGCGGCTAAGACTGGATTTTATGTGTAAACGCTTTGTATTTTTGATGCGATGAAGAAATTTTTACCTCTTTGTATAATATTGACGGCAATTTTGATTTCCACCCACAGCATGGCGCAGGAAACGAACCCCTATCGCGATTCTGTGATTCAGTTCAATGGGGTTGTAATGACGGCGGATAGTTTGAGAGGTATTGGCTCGGCAAGTATCATCGTGGAGGGCAAAGGAAGGGGTACTATTTCAAGTTCGGATGGTGTTTTCTCAATAGCTGTTTTGAAAGGCGATAGAATTACTTTTTCCTGCATGGGATTTAAGAATTATAGTATTGCGATTCCTAAAGACCTAAAGGATAACCAATATACCTGGATTCAATTATTAGTTACAGACACTATTTATCTACCTGCTACAATCTTAAAACCCAGACCTACCAGAGAACAATTCGAACGGGATTTTGTGAATAATAAAGTGCCGGATGATATGTATGAAACCGCCCGGAAAAATACAGATGAATCTCAACGTAGGATTTTGTTAGCTAGTTTACCAGCTGATGGAAGAGAAGCTGTTAATTTTCAAATGCGTCAACAAGCCAATAAATATTATTACAACGGACAGGTACCTCCAATGAATATATTAAATCCTGCTGCCTGGGCCGACTTTATTAAAGCCTGGAAAAGAGGTGACTTTAAAAGCAAGAATTAATAATTTTAAACCGATATTGGAAGAGTGGATAGATTGTTTCTATTCACTTTTTTGTATGTAGGAATTGACTGTAACTTTACTTTATACTCAAACATAAAATTTGCTTATGACTATCAAAAATGTTAGTGTAATTGGTGCCGGCACAATGGGTAATGGCATTGCGCATGTTTTTGCACAAAATGGTTTTATCGTTAACCTGATTGATGTGAGTAGTGTACAGTTAGAAAAAGCGGTTCAAACCATTACAAAAAATATGGACCGTCAAATTTCAAAGGGCGGACTAACTGAAGAAGCAAAACTTATTGCTCTAAATAACCTGCATATTTATACCAGCATATCAGAAGGCGTAAAAGACGCGGAACTGATTGTGGAAGCAGCCACAGAAAATTCAGAACTGAAATTAAATATATTTAAACAGCTTGATGAGCATGCTCCTAAAGAAAGCATATTAGCTAGTAATACCTCTTCAATTTCTATTACAAAAATCGCCTCAGTAACTACTCGCCCAAACCGGGTTATTGGAATGCACTTTATGAATCCAGTTCCTGTGATGAAACTGGTAGAGATTATTAATGGGTATGCAACTGATCAAGCTGTAACAGATACAATAGTTGCACTCAGCAAAACATTAGGAAAGGTTCCTTGTGTGGTAAATGATTACCCAGGTTTTATTGCCAACAAAATACTCCTGCCAATGATCAATGAAGCGATTTGTAGTTTATACGAAGGTATTGCTGGCGTTGAATCAATTGATACCATTATGAAATTAGGAATGGCTCATCCCATGGGGCCTTTGCAATTAGCAGATTTTATTGGACTAGATGTTTGCCTCAGTATTTTAAATGTACTCCACCAAGGATTTGGCAATCCAAAATATGCTCCATGCCCCTTATTAGTTAATATGGTTGCAGCAGGTAAATTAGGAGTAAAATCAGGAGAGGGTTTTTATCAATATGTTGCAGGATCCAAAGATTTGTTAGTGAGTGCTCGTTTTAAATAGAACATATGTTTTTTATTCTCTCTAAAATTTTATTTTTTTTATTATCTCCAGTGACCTGGATGGGAATCGTTTTGTTATTCATTTTATTTTCAAAAAGCCCTAGGTTCAAAAGAAAACTAAAAATGATTTTGATTGCCATATTTATTTTGTTTAGTAATCCATTTCTTTATCGGACCGCTTTAATGCAATGGCAAACGAAGCCAGTAGATCTAAGTTCTCAAAAAGTATATGAAGCAGGAATTTTATTAGGCGGCTTTTCTGGTTACGACAAATCAAACCGAGGATTCTTTAATCAATCATCCGATAGATTTATACAGGCTACTAATCTCTACCATCAGGGTATTATTAAAAAGATCATCATGACGGGGGGCGACGGATCTTTATCTCAGGATATGCCCGCAGAAACGGTATTTGTTTCAGAACAATTAATGAAAAATGGTATTCCTAAAGAAGACATTATTTTGGAAACCAATTCAAGGAATACATACGAAAATGCCATCTTCACAAAGCATATTATAGATTCCTTACAAATTAAAGGGCAATTGGTTTTGATTACTTCAGCAGAACATATGCCGAGGTCTGAAAAAACATTTCATCATGCTGGCCTTGATGTTCAGCCATATCCATGTAATTATATGGTATACAATGAGAGACTTGAATTAAGAAATACTATTGCTCCAAATTTTGAATTATTAGTGTACTGGAAATACTTTTTTAAAGAAATTGTAGGTACCATCTCCTATCAATTAACTGGAAAAGCATAATTACTTTACCAGCTTAACATCCACGGTATGAAGGTCGTGTAATTTAAAAAGCACTTCATCCAATCTTGCTTTTGGTATCCCTATTTTCAACAAGCAAAACAACTGTTGCTCCTGTCCAATAACCGTACAACCAAATTGTTTACAAACCATCATTACTTCGTTCATTCGTGTATAATCAAATTGTAATTCGTAAATGACCTCTATCGCTTTTTCTACGATAGGTACTAATTGTAATGCCATCACTGTTGCCGTTTTATACGCATTAATTAACCCTGGCACACCTAATAATGTGCCTCCAAAATAACGCACCACTATTACGGCAGTATTAGTGAGCAACTTACTATCAATTTGTCCTAAGATAGGCCGACCGGCGCTACCACTGGGTTCTCCGTCATCCGATACTCGAAAATTATTACCATCTAACCCAATGCGATATGCAAAGCAATGATGAACCGCTTTTGGATGTTCCTTTTTTAAAGCCTGCAATTGGATCTTAAAATCATCTGTAGTTTGAATTGGAAAAGCATAAGCAATAAACTTACTTCCACGTTCTTTAAATTCTGCGAAAGCCGACTTTTCGATCGTTTGATACACATCACCCATAATTATAAATTAGCGCCAAATGCAATGAAATAAATAGCAACAATGGATAGCAAAATGCCAACCCAATTAATTGCTGATAACCGTTCCTTAAATAATATCCAGGCAACCACTGAACTAAATAATACAATACCCATATTATTTACAGGAATACTTGCTGAACTTTGCCAAGGGCTCTGCTTTAAAAAATGCACCAAACACCAGATAGAAAAATAGTTTGGGATACCAATCAATATGCCAGCCAATACATTTTTAAACGAAAAAACCTGCTTACCAATCATATATTGATATTCCAAATAAAGCGTACCAATGATAGCTGCAGAAAAAAAGCCACTGATTAAATAGGCGTTGCTATTTTCAACCGTTACATAAGTCTGTTGTACATGATTGATCAAAGCATCTAAAAGTCCACTGCCCAAGAAAAGGGCTACTGGCAAAATATATTTCCATTTTCCATTTTCTTCTTTCTTTTCATTACGCTTATTGCGAGGCTGATAGCAGGTAAGTATCACGGCAATCAAGGCCAATATTACTCCAAATAATTTCCATCCTCTAACAGTTTCATGATACAAGTAAACCGATAAAATAACAGGAATGATTAAGGAAAGTTTATTAGCTACCGAAGCTACAGCTACACTAATTTTTTGTGCTGTCATTCCCACTATATTGAAGATGGAAATAAATAAAACACCCATTACAAATGCCCAGTGAAACCATGTTTGATGAATTACTTCCACGTTAATTGGAAACGAACCGTTTACAATTGACCCGGTAATTACACAAGTGATATAATTAAAAACTATCGCCTGAAAAATTGATACATTATATTTCTCACATACCTTGAATGAAAGTGTGAGATAACTGGTTAAAACAATACTGCCTATTAAATAAATCATGAAACTTCCTTATTGATTTTTTGTCCATTTTGATATATCAAAACGGAATCTGTTGATAATTGAAAACTATCTATTAATTCATGATTTTTTAAAACCGGGGCCGCTATTCCATTATCTAGTTTCAAATTTTTATTTTGTATAATTCTCGCTTCATCCCAAATACTTAAATCAATAAAGGATTGTAATAATTTTGCGCCTCCTTCCACCAAAATACTTTGAATGGGATAGGTATAACAATACTCCATTATCTGCACAATGATATCCTTACTAAAATCAATTTGAACATAGATCAGATTTTCTTCAATATCCGATTTCAGTTCATTGAATATAATGGTGGTGGCTTCTGTTTGAAATATATTACTGTCTTGAGAAACCTTTAAATGCCGATCTAGTAAAATCCGAATGGGATTTTTTCCAGACCATAATCGATTAGTCAACGATGGATTATCTTTTAATGCAGTATTAGTACCTACCATTATGGCAGTTTCTTCACTGCGCCAGCGATGTACCAACCGATTAGATATATCATTACTTATGAATAAACGCTCTTCCCTATCAGAACCAATAAAATGGTGCTCAGTTTCTGCCCATTTTAAAATAATAAAAGGCCTTTTTTTCTGATGAAAAACAAAGAATCGTCGATTCAAATATTTTGCCTCCGCTTCTAATACTCCCAAAACAACTTCAATACCTGCAGCTTTTAAGTTTTCAATTCCTTTCCCATTTACTTTAGAAAAAGGATCCGCACAGGCAATTACCACTTTTGGAATCTGATGGTCAATAATCAACTGTGAGCAGGGTGGTGTTTTACCATAATGAGCGCAGGGTTCTAAAGAAACATAGAGTGTAGAAGACTGAATAAGCTGACGATTTTCTATCGAAACTGATTTGATACAATTAACTTCTGCATGTGCTTCCCCATATTTTTCATGGTAGCCTTCTCCAATAATTCGGTCATTATACACCAAAACAGCCCCTACCATAGGATTGGGTGCCACCGACCCGGCCCCTTCAAGGGCCAAATCAAAGCAACGCTGCATATAATTTTTTATAATATTAATCATCGGGAATAATCAAAAATAGCCAAATGGTAGTAACATTGCAGCATGACTCTTGAATTAGCCTATTTGCAACTTAAATATCAACTGGAAATTCTTTATGAAACAAGAGAGGCTTCCCAGATTGCAAATTTGGTTATGGAACATACAACAGGGATTTCAAGAATGGACCGCCTCATACAAAAAGAACTCAAACTAACCCACGAACAAAGAAAGTTACTTGATGCAAGAACAAATAGATTATTGAATTCTGAACCTGTGCAGTATGTTTTAGGGGAAGCTTGGTTTGCGAATAAAGCTTTTCAAGTTAGCTCATCGGTATTAATCCCTCGCCCTGAAACTGAAGAACTGATCGACTGGATCATAAAAGATAATTCAGAAAAAGAATTTCAAAATATGTTAGACATTGGTACAGGCAGTGGCTGTATTCCAATTACATTAAAAACAAGTCTGCCCAATGTATCCATGATGTCAATCGACATTAGCAGTGAAGCATTAACAATTGCTCAAAACAATGCCATTAACCATGAAGTAAATATAGAATTGAAACAGGTAGACTTCCTCGATGAATTAAACTGGCAGGACTTACCTTTATTCGATTGCATTGTAAGCAACCCTCCCTATATTAAAGATTCTGAAAGAAATACAATGAGTAAACACGTGGTGAAATATGAACCAAGTATTGCTCTTTTTGTAAGCGATGAAGACCCTTTGATATTTTATAGAAAAATTGCCATATTGGGGAATCAGCATCTTAAAAAAGATGGTAGAATTTACCTCGAAATCAACCAGACAATGGGAAAAGAAGTGCTGGACCTTTTTCAGGAATATGGATATATAACTGAATTGAGAAAAGATATGATGGAAAATGATAGAATGGTAAAAGCTGAGAAATCTGTATTTTAATTTGCAGCATTATTATCCACTGCCATTACAGGAGTCGCTCCTAATTTTTTAATAATTTGCATCACTTTTATGGAAGTTCCTAAATGTGAAGTGCTATCCCCATTAATTACCACTGAAGGTTTTTCTGTTTCTTTTGCCAGGAATAATTTTAATTCAGGTTCTAATTCATTCATCGACATTTTTTTGGAACCCAAATAAATTTGCTGGTCTTTATCGATTGTAATTACAACAGTTTGTTTCGACTTTGTATCGCTTTTAGCTTTAGGGTTAGACACCTTGATTACATTCGGATTTGCTAAAGTTGAAACGATCAGAAAAAACAAAAGTAAGATGAACAAAATATCGTTCAACGCACCTGTATGTACTTCTGGATGATTTCTAAGTTTTTTTCGAATGTTCATTGTGTATGAAATTAGAACAGATTATCTAGTTGGTTCCTGTAAAATGTCCATAAATTCGGCACTTGCCATCTCCATTTTATTAACAGTCTTATCAATTTGTGTACTCAAATAATTATGAGCCATATAAGCAATTAGACCAATTATTAATCCAGTTCCAGAAGTGATCATTTTAGTATAAATACCTCCGGCAATCGTATTCAAAGTATACTCTCCAGTTGATGCAATACCGTAAAACAATTGCACCATTCCTATAATGGTACCCAAGAATCCAAACATAGGTGCAATACCTGCTATCAATGAAAGAATAGACAAGTTTTTCTCCATTTGATACATTTCAAGTTTCCCCACATTCTCCATGCTCTTCTCAATGGCATCAATTGGTTTTCCAATTCTTTGAATGCCCTTATCAATCATTCTTGCTACTGGATTATCCGTATTCTTAGTTAAACTTCTTGCTGAACTTACATTACCTGTGATAATATTATCGCGTATGATGCGCATAAAATTATCATCAATTCTAGAAGCTTTTCTAATAGCTATTAATCGTTCTGTAAAAACAAAAATAGCTGCTGCCAGTAATATGTATAGCGGGTACATAATAAAACCACCCTTTTCCAGTAAATTCCACATCGAAATTTTTTCGGGTACTGGTAATGCTGCAGCCGCTTTTTGTAGCGTATCTATTTGAAGGAGATCAAACATCTCATTTACTATTTAAGGTGAACTTAAAATTAATGGTTCTACAAAAGAACAGTACTGCTGTGAATAAAAACACAAAAGCTTTCTTTTTTAGGAAAGCTTTTGCACATACAGGTTTAAAACTGAGTTTCTATATCTAATCCTACTTTTTATCGGTGTCCATCTTAACCATTCCCATGATCTGATGCATTGTTTTTTGCATACCCTCCGGGCTTCCATCCAAAAACAGCATATTCCCCTTGCCCAATTCAGCGAAATTTTTGATGGCTTCAGTCCACATACTAAATAATATCACATTAGTATCCAGATTAGCCTGTTTCATTTGTTCGGCTGCCTGACTCATACCCTTGGCCACTTCTTCCCGGAATAGTGCAACACCCTGTCCGCGTAAACGAGCTGCCTCTCTCTCAGCCTCTGCTGCAATTTTTATGGCATTACCTTCTGCTTCTGCAGCTTTGGTCTTAGTGATTAATAATGCCTGCCCTTCATTTTCTGCTGCTGCTTTCAGGTTATTACTAGCAACAACCCTACTCATACTTTCCATGATGGCCTGATCGAAAGTGATATCATTAATTTGTAAATCTTGCAAATGATAACCCCATCCTTCCAAAGATTGATCTATCTGTTCTTTTACAAACTCTACGATTTCTTTGCGTTGCAATAATATTTCAGCTTGTTTTTTAGTAGCTACAAATCCACGGATGCTTCCTTCTACTGTACGAATCAGAGCTTGCATCAAATCTTTATCACTGATAAATTTGAAAGCCACATTTTTAATCGATTCTTCATCCTGATTGATGACAGAATACAGCAACATACTTTTAAAATAAACATTCGCCTGGTCTAAGGTAACAGCCTGAAACTCTAACTCTACAGAGCGGTTCTGAATGCTGATTGTTTTAAAAACCTGCTCCAGAATGGGCAATTTAAAATTCAGTCCCGGGCGAAGTATCCGGCGATATTTTCCAAACAAAGTAATCACAGCAATAGAACCTTGGTTAACTGTAACTAATCCGCTAAAAACAATAAACGCCAAAACTATCACCCACCAAAAATCAAGTAGGAAATTCATATGAAATATTTTAATCTAAGTTAAGTAATAAATGAGTCGTTACATCATTAATAATATTACACTATCCATGTAATTCCCAAACTTGTACTAACTCAATCAGTACCTTAACCGCTTGCTCCATATCGTTCACCCCAATCCATTCATGCTTGCTATGAATTGCTTGCATACCTGTAAAGATGTTGGCACAGGGCAAACCCATAAAACTCAATCTACTGCCATCTGTCCCCCCTCTAATCGGCTTATTGTGCATGGATATGCCTAGTCTGCTATAAGCTTCTTTGGCATATTCACTTACTGTAGAATGCTGATCCAAAATTTCTTTCATATTGCGATACTGTTCCTTTACCTCGAACTGCATACTTGCTTTTGGGTGATTCAACAATACTGATTCTGCAATACTTTTTAACCTTTGCTCATATACTACTAATTGATTGCTATCAAAATCGCGAACGATAAATTCTATTACAGATTTTTCTGACCCACCTTCAAAAGAAACCGGATGCACAAATCCTTCTTTACCTGAAGTTGTTTCAGGACTCCATCCATCTTTAGGTAATGCAGCTAAAATCTCTCCGCCAATTTTCAATGCATTTACCAATTTATTTTTTCCATCACCTGGATGCGCAATTACTCCTTGAATAGTAATAATTGCAGCATCTGCACTGAAGGTCTCATCTTCAAAATCGCCCAAAGCACCACCATCTAGGGTATATCCATAATCGGCTCCCAACTTTTTCATGTCCAATTTCTCGGTACCTCTACCTACTTCTTCATCAGGAGTAAACAAGATACGAATAGTGCCATGTTTTAACTCAGGATGTTGCATCAGATAATTTGCCAGATCCATGATAATAGAAACACCTGCTTTATCATCCCCCCCTAACAATGTTTTGCCACTTGCTGTTATAATCGTTCCATTTAAATGTTTCAACAAGTATGGATATTTAGAACTAGTAATTAATTGTGAGGGATCATCAGGTAAAATAATATCAGTTCCTTTATAATCAGCATGTACCAAGGGTTTCACATCTGTTCCACTGCAATCAGGAGCAGTATCAACATGCGCACAAAAACAAATAGTAGGAATTTGTTTGGCACTATTGGATGGAATGGTAGCATACACATATCCATACTCATCCGCATGCGCATCTTGTAGACCCATTGTCAGTAATTCAGAAGCTAATAACCTTGAAAGGGTCTTTTGTTTTTCAGTACTTGGATTCGAAAGACTATTGGGATCGCTTTGTGTATCAATTTGTACATAACGTAAAAATCTTTCCATCACGGTAAAAACAGATTCAAAAGGCATTTCGATAATTTAATGCAAGATAGTGTTTGCAAACCGGGTACAAAAAAAGGCAAAAATCAAAATTCAAAATTCAAAAAAAAAGCCTCTGATTTCTCAGAGGCTTTCTCAATATTAGATTCGATTAAGGCATAATGATCAAGCTTTTTGCATCAATAGCAACTAATTCTAAATCAAAGATTAGGTCTTGTCCAGCTAAAGGATGATTAGCGTCTAAGATTACTACTTCATCACGAACATCAACAATCACTACTGGAAAATTTTGTCCAGAGCCATTGCTCATATTTAATTGCATTCCTACTTCTGCAACCATGTCTGCAGGAAATCGGTCTTTCGGAAATTCCATAATCATATCTTCCTGTTTAGGGCCATAGGCTTCAACATTAGGAATATGAATCGTTTTTTTCTCACCAACTACCATTCCGGTAACACCATCATCAAATCCTGGAATCACCATTCCACTACCCACTTCAAATTCCAATGGTTCGCGACCCTCAGAAGAGTCAAATGTAGAACCGTCGGTCAATTTACCATGATAATGCACTTTTACAGTATCACCTTTTTTAACTTGTTGCATGTTTATTATTTGTAATTGAAAAATGTGGAGCTCAGTTTACGGTAAGGGATTCCGATTTCCGGGGCAAAAGTACAATCCTAAAACAAAAATCCGGAAGTATTTTTAGTTAACTTTCGGCTAAAAGAAAGTTTTAATGAAGAAATCAATATTTGGCTTTACCTGCCTCCTATTTGTTTTAATGGTAAATGCACAAAACAATACTACAAAAGCAATAAAACCGATCAAACCCGCAGCTTATAGAACTGAAGCCTATTTACCTCTGCTCAAGAATAAAAGGGTTGGCATATTTGCAAACCATACAGCCACCATTGGCAACATCCATTTAGTAGATTCACTTCAGAAATTAGGAGTTAACATCGTTGTTGCATTTGCACCAGAACATGGTTTTAGAGGTAAGGCTGATGCCGGAGAAGATATCAATAATTATAAAGACGCTGCTACAGGTATTCCGGTTATTTCTTTATATGGAAAGAAGAGCTACCCATCAGCTGAAGATTTAAAAGAAGTAGATATTTTGCTTTTCGACATACAAGATGTGGGCTTGCGCTATTACACTTATATTTCTTCCTTACAGCAGTTCATCGAAACTGCTTTTGAAAACAATAAGCCATTGATAATTCTTGATCGACCAAATCCGAATGGTTTTTATGTAGATGGTCCAGTTCTGGATACTGCTTACAAAAGTTTTGTGGGCATGCAGCCAATCCCAATCGTTTATGGAATGACCATTGGAGAATATGCCACCATGATTACCGCTGAAAAATGGCTTGCCTCTAAAGCCAATGAAAAGTATGCCAGCTTTGATGTAAAGGAAAAACGCGCACACCTGATTGTAATTCCCTGTGAAAATTATACGCATCAATCAAAATACATTTTACCGATCAAACCTTCTCCCAATTTACCAGACATGAGCTCCATTTACTGGTATGGCAGTACTTGTTTTTTTGAAGGTACTTTTTTAAGCGAAGGCCGTGGAACCGATCATCCATTTGCCATATTTGGATCACCCTTACTTCCATCATCACTTTATTCATTTACACCTACCAGTAGAGAAGGTGCTAAAGAACCTAAATTAAAAGACCAAATTTGTTTTGGTTGGAACCTTTCCGGAACGCCCGAAAATGTATTAAAACAGATAGATCATAAAGTACAGATCCAATGGATCATTAAAGCCTATCAACAATTTCCGAATAAAGATGCTTTTTTCTTAAAACCCGCAACTGATAAACCTACTGCTTATTATTTCAACAAATTAGCCGGCAATAAAGAATTAATGGAACAAATTAAAGCCGGAACATCAGAGGCCGACATCAGAAAAAGTTGGGAGCCAAAACTGCATGCATTTAAAACCATCAGAAAGAAATATTTACTCTACCCCGATTTTGAATAGCTAAGTTTATCTTCGCATCATGAATGCTGGCAAAGAAAGAAAAACATTACAGGATTTGCGTATCGTATTTATGGGGACGCCTGAATTTGCGGTTGGCTCTTTATCTGCTTTGGTGGAGGCGGGTTGCCAAATAGTTGGCGTCATAACTGCTCCTGATAAACTGGCGGGCAGGGGTATGAAATTAACTGAGAGTGCTGTAAAAAAATATGCAGTTGAAAAGGGATTATATATACTTCAACCAGAAAAATTAAAGAACCCAGATTTTATTGCTGCATTAAAAGCATTAAAAGCAGATTTACAAATTGTAGTGGCTTTTCGGATGCTTCCAGAAATAGTATGGGAAATGCCACCAATGGGCACTATTAATTTACATGGATCATTATTACCACAATACAGAGGAGCTGCGCCGATACATTGGGCTGTAATAAATGGAGAAAAGGAAACTGGCGTAACTACTTTTAAATTGCAACATGCTATAGATACTGGTGATATTCTGCTTCAAAGAAGTTTCCCAATTGGACCAGACGAAACCACAGGTGAAGTTCACGATAGAATGAAAGATATAGGTGCAAAAGTGCTGGTGGAAACGGTTAAAGCCATAGCCGAAAACACTTTAAAAGAAACACAACAATCTACTTTATCAAGTGAATCAGAATTAAAGCATGCACCAAAACTTTTTACTGAAAACTGTGTGGTTAATTGGAATCAATCGATAGATCAGATTCACAATTTCATCAGAGGCCTTTCTCCCTTTCCCGGAGCGCTTTCAAAATTGGATGATAAAATTTTGAAAATATATCGCAGTAAAAAAGAATACAGTGTTAAAAAAGAAATACCAGGCACTGTATTTAGTGATGGAAAAACTTATTTAAAAATTGCAGCCGAAGACGGATTCATTTATTTATTGGACCTACAACTTGAAGGCAAAAAAAGAATGCTCACAGAAGATTTCCTTAGAGGTTATCGCTTGGCAAATGCACAGTCTTGATTTAATTTAATAACAATTTTTTCAATTCCTGTTCTTCTACCACACCTTGTTTACGCCAAACCTCTTTCCCATTTTTATAAATAATAAAAACTGGCAAAGCACTAACCTGATTGGCTTTCATCACTTCGATATCATTACCACCATCTACTTTAAACAATGTAAATTGCAAACTTTTATCTGCTTGTATTTCTTTCAAAATGGGTTCCATTTTTTTGCAAGGAGGACACCATTCAGCTCCAAAATCAACCAATACTGTTGCGGACTTTTTGGTGGCAAGTTGATAGGCATCTAGTGTTAATTGTGAAATATTCCCAGCAGACTCCACTGCTCTGCCTTCATATTTCCATTTATTTAAACCACCTTCTAAATTCAAGGCTGTTTTAAAACCAATACTTATTAAATATTTAGCAGCATTGCCACTTCTCACTCCAGATGCACAGTATACCAAAAGGGGTTTCGATTTGTCTAAATATTTGATCCGATCTACAAACTGTTCCTGATTATTCCAATCGGCCTGTAATGAATTTTTTAAATGGCCCGATTGATATTCTCCAGCTGTTCTCACATCCAGTAACTGGTAAGTTCCACTGTTCATAGCAGCTTCAAAAGACTTACTATCTAATGCCGCATTTTGTGCATCAGAACTACAAGAATAAAAGCTGGCAACAAAAAATAAAACAACAAAAATTTTCTTCATTTGAATAGGTTCTTAAAATTAATATTCTACATAAGTGATAGATACAATAAAACGTTGGTCTTCCACGCCCAAAGCCGCTGCTGCAGCATTGCTCATTCGAATCACTAATCCGGCAGCACCCTTAGTTTCAGGTAAAGGACCTAAAACTTTGGCACAAATACTTTTCTTATTTATAGATGTAATTCGAACGATGGTACCAGGGATAATTTCATTTATTAAGACATAAAACTTTCTATCGTTCCAGCCACTAATGGTTTTGAATATGGAAGCATCACCCGTAATTGCCTGATAAGCCCGGTCTTTAATGCGATCATGATAGATATGAGCAAAAAAACCTTCATCATTTGAACGTGGGCGATAACTATAATCTCCTTCTGTCTGAACCAGTGTTGGAGCAATTAGTAAAGGTTTTTTATTTAAGAATCCAACACCGTTAGAAGTTTCATTTTTAGTACCAACCGGTTTTTGCGTTGTATTATTTGCAGCAAAAATTGGCAAAACAGCTGGTGGTAATGGTACAGGAACCTGCTTAGGCTTGAGTTCTCCTTTCAATTCCTTTGCCCCAAATTTAGCTGCATCAAGCACATTGGGATTGGGCAAAGTGTCGTAAGCAATTGCTTGGTAAGCTGCCGTTGAAAATTGAGATTTCTTATTACTAATAAACCCAATGGCTATAGGCTTACTATCTGTTATAATTTCATCGGGAAGATTATTCCAGTGCATCAATGAATCGATGTTAATTTTATTATACCTGATAGCTAGTTTTGTGAGTGTTTCGCCTGCTTTGAAAATATGGTACACCGGTTGTACTTTTCCACTAATATTTCTTTGATAAAAATTATCGCGTGTTAAAGGGATCTTTACATCCTCCCCTTTTCTGAGTTCAAAATTGATATTTAAATTATTGAGCTTAGCTAAAACACTTAGTGGAACATTATATTGATCAGACACACTGCTAAGGGATTGAGGACCGGTCATTATCTTGGTAACATAAAGGTTGGTTCCAGTACCTGACACAACCAAACGGTCCTGTGCTGTAACGGATAGGGTAAAGAAACATATGATGACCCAACCAAAACTCTTCATACTTGCAAATACTTAATATAAACGTAAAATTACTCTTTTAGTATACGCCATTCGGCGGGATAATAATTATTGATGCGATTTGGCAATAGTTTAGCCCAGCCAATCGGCAGACCCCCATAACTCATTAAATTCCATCCTTTCGGCCCATCGGCTCTAAAATCTTTCCTCCTGAGAAAGGATAATGCATTTTCCAGGTCTAAATCAATAACAGGAAACCCGCCTTTAAACCAGCCACTTAAAGCTAATTCATGTGAGGGAATGATATCCTTCCCTTTCATACTAGCAATTTCTATACCCGCTTTTTTAATGTATAAATGATTCGCTAAAATGCTCAAAGCTGAAATCCATTGGGTTTCTATCGCTCTGATGGCATCATTTTGATCGAAAAAAGAAAGGTTTTCAGGTAATTGTATTAAGTTTTGCAGTTGTTGAACCTGCAACTTATTCGTTATTTGAAGGTTTTTAGTTTTCGATTTAGCAACTAATTCACTGCTTTTCTTGCGAAAACAAGCTAAAAAAAAGCCTTCTCCTTTTACTTGATCCGGATAAAATCGGTACCCAATTGCATTTCTCAACGGAGAAGCCGTCTCTACAATTCCCCAAGTCTTTTCTACTTCTAATGGTAAGGATTCCATTTCCATTTCATTCAATAACCAATCACAAATTACCTCATCTTCTTCCGGAGAGTAAGAGCAAGTAGAATATATAAGTACCCCATTTTCGGCTAAACAGGGAATGGCATCTGCTAAAATCCTTTGTTGGCGCTGACTACATAAAGTAACATTTGCCTCACTCCATTCTTCCACGGCGGAAGGGTCTTTCCTAAAAAGTCCACTCCCACTGCAGGGAGCATCCACCATCAAAACATCAAAGAATCCTGGGATAGATTGAAAATGTGAGGGGTCGTTATTAGTAACCAATAAATGCCCATCACCCCATTTACAAGCATTTTCAACTAATATATTAGCGCGGTTTTTTATTACTTCATTAGCAACAACTAAACCGTCTTTAAAATAAGAAGATAGTAAGGTAGATTTCCCGCCGGGTGCCGCACAGAGATCTAATACTTTTTTACCCATTGTATCAGGAACAGTTTGGATGATAGCCTGCCACAAAAACATACTACTCGCTTCCTGAACATAATAGGCTCCAGCATGCAAAAAGGGATCAAAAGTGAAAAAGGGGCGCTCCTTCAAATACCTGCCAGTTGCACACCAACCCACATTTTCAGAAATAGGCAAGTGCAATACATCAAACTCTTTGGAGGGATTTAACCGAATGGAAACAACTTGTTCACCCGACTTATGCACCGCTTCGAAAGCTTCTTTCTGAAACCCTGTTGCTGTTTGTAATGATTGAATCAATGCTGCTGGAACTGCCAAAAGATATTTTTTTCAAATATACGCAATCCCTTTGCAGGGCTTTTTCTGAAATGTTAGACCGCTAGAAATCGATTTGAAAGTGCTGCTTTACTTTATTTTCTTTCCGAAAGAATACTAACCCTATAAAAAACAAATCGATAGTAACAGTTACCTGCGGATGACTTTTAATTTGTTCCCAAGCCATTTCCATTTCTGCACTCCAATGAATATCATCAAATATTAAAATCGATTCTTCCTGAATCTTTGAAAGTAACATTTCAAAATATTGTATAGTTGGTTCAAAACGATGATTCCCATCTATAAAAATAAAATCCAGTTTATTTTGAGATAATAAAAAAGCGGGTAATTGATCATCAAAATTCCCAGTAATGATGGAAATATTTTTTAGTTGCAATTTTTCAAAATTTGCATTTGCGATGGCTGCAATTTCTTTGGAGCCCTCCATCGTAACCACTTTTGCATCTACCTTTGCAAAGGCCAAATAAGAGCTCGTAATTCCCAATGAAGTTCCTAATTCGAGAATGTTTTCAGGTTGATAATAGTTGACAATTCTAAAAAGCAGCTGACTATATTTCTTAGGCTTCAAAGAGGAATGAGCAATTTCACTCACCTTTCGCTGATTCGTTTTTTGCAATCTTGAACCCGCACCAAAATCTTCAATATGCAATACCCGCTTATCTTTTAAAAGCTCTTTCCTACAGTTTTCTATACCAACAAATGCATAAAAATTTCTTTTATCGATTAATACTTTACGAATAAAGTCGTACACAAATGGGGAATGTACTCCATGTCCCTTAGCATTCGAAGCTTTGATCTTGTAGCTAATAAATCTGGATAGTAGTTTTAGTGGAGAATACATTTTATAAGGTAGATGAAGTGTTCGAATTTTTCAGTAACCAAAGTAATGAATAAATGGATGTAAGTAAACTGATATAAAATAGAAAAGCATTTACAAACAATATTCCAGCACCCAGGAACAGTAACTCCTTTTGCAGCTGTGCGTGTAAAAGTATCAGCCAAATCATCAAGCCTAAAAAATATCCTTCCCGAATTTTTTTAATTAAAAAAAGAAAAGGAAGAGCAACAATCAACAGCATTTCAACCATTGATGTTCCAAAATAATCTCTTTCACTATGATTCATTTTCAGAAGTCGTGTTAGCTGGTACAACCCAATTAATTGCCTCATTAAAAAGAAAGAATACACCATAAGTGAGCATTGAATAGTTGCCCTAACGTCAATGATTTTTTTTCGATAAGAAAAAGGAAATATCTGTGCTGAGATGAGCAGAACTGGAAAAAGAAAAAGATAGTACCCAAAAATAATTTCAAACATATATTATGAACCTTTTATTTTTTCCCAAACCTGAAAATGGAAAGGAAAAGCATGCTTTGAATCTGCCTCAAAAGATTCCTCAGATGCCATTTTCCACTGCTCACCTAGTATTGGGAAATAACTATCAGCTTCTATAGTGGTATCCACTCTCGTTAAATAAACAGTATCTGCTATTGATAAAGTTTGCGCATAAATATCAGCCCCCCCAATGATATACAATTCCTTATAATCTTGAGATGCAGCAACTTCAATTGCCGCTTCTATGCTATTTACCACAGTTACATCTAATGCCCTCCAATCTTTTTGCCTGGTCACCACAATGTTCAACCTACCTGACAAAGCTTTTCCGGAAAGCGATTCAAAGGTTTTTCTTCCCATTACAACAGGCATCGCCCAGGTAGTGTTTTTGAAGAAACGCATATCTTTTGGTAAATGCCATAACAATTGGTTGTCTTTCCCAATGGCATTGTTTTTTGAAGCTGCTACTACAAGGCTTATTTTCATCCGAAAAATTTAAACTATAAAAAATTAAATAGCAACTGGTGCTTTAATGGGGGGATGGTGTTGATAGTTTTCTAGGGTAAAATCTTCAAATTGAAAACTAAAAATATCTTTTACAGCAGGATTAATTTTTATTGTTGGCAAAGGAAATAATTCTCTGCTCAATTGCAATGTTGCCTGTTCGATATGATTATTGTACAAATGAACATCCCCAAAACTGTGAACAAAATCGCCATATTCTAAATCACACACCTGTGCAATCATCATGGTCAGTAATGCATAAGAAGCTATATTAAAAGGAACTCCCAGAAAAACATCAGCGCTTCGTTGGTATAATTGACAGCTCAATTTCCCATCTGCCACATAAAACTGAAAAAGGCTATGACAAGGCATCAATGCCATTTTGGGTAGCTCAGCCACATTCCAGGCACTTACAATCATTCTTCTGCTATCTGGGGTTTTCTTAATCTGTTGAATCAAATCTGTTATCTGATCCACAACTACTCCGTCTGCACCCTGCCAAGCTCTCCATTGTTTACCATACACGGGTCCCAAATCCCCATTTTCATCTGCCCATTCATCCCAGATACTCACTTTATGCTCATTCAAATACTTCACATTTGTATCCCCATTCAAAAACCATAAAAGCTCATAAACGATACTTTTTAAATGAAGTTTCTTGGTAGTAACCATGGGAAACCCCTTTTGCAAATCAAACCGCATCTGATATCCAAAACAGCTTTTGGTTCCTGTACCAGTTCGATCGGTTTTAATGGCCCCATTGTCTAAAATATATTGAAGTAGTTGATGGTATTGTTGCATGGCTGCAAGTTAGTATATCTGTCGATAAGCAAGCATAGTGCAAGCCAAATGGGGATTCTCTGTTAATTAAAGCATTAAAACAGTAAGAAGATCCCTAACCAAAATAGAAAAATTTTTAATGGGAATGCCGTAACTTTACCTAGCTTCAAAAATTAATACTCCCATTGAAAACAATAAGAATACGGCAAATCATGCCTAATTCTTAAAAAGCCATAAAATCGAATTATGAAAGTTTTAATTGCAGATGATCATACCATTGTGAGAGAAGGTTTAAAAAGAATTTTATTGGAAGCCTTTCCTTTCTGTGAAATAACAGATGTTTGCGATGGTGCCGATCTACTAAAAAAAGCGCTTCATGAAAAATGGGATATTATTATTTCAGACATTACAATGCCAGGCCAATCAGGCATTGAAATCCTGAAGCAAATCAAAGAATATGCTCCCACTATTCCAGTCTTAATGCTAAGCATGCACGCCCCAGAACAATATGCGGTGAGAGCCATTAAAGCGGGCGCGTCTGGATATTTAACCAAAGAAAGTGCCCCATTTGAACTTGTTAATGCTGTGGAGAAAATTTTAGGAGGCAGAAAATATATTACGGCCCAGGTTGCTGAAGTATTGGCAGAATCTATTGAACAGAATATTGATAAAGCACCACATGAAATATTATCTGATCGTGAGTTTGAAGTTTTGAAATTGATAGCTCAGGGACAAAGCATTTCAAAAATTGGTGAAATTCTTAGTCTTAGCGTAAACACCATTAGTACCTATCGCACCCGAATCATGGAAAAATTGAATATCCATAATAATGCAGATCTGGTAAAGTATAGTATGAAACACAACCTGATTTAATAGGGAGGTTCCAATAAAAATATTGACTAGTTTAATCCCAATACTAATAAGTGTTGGGATTTTTTAGTGGCAGACTCGTAGTAATAGAACTACGCAATTATCATCAATAATTGTACATTATATGAGCCTTCTACTACCTTCCCCACTTAAATGAATTTAGACCTTGCTATTGTAAAAAAAGGTCTATGCGATACCCCTACAGCCTTGACAATACCTTATCCGTATTAATGCAGGCAAACTTCCAGTTTATCATAAGTACCGACATCCTCGGTAATATCAACTATTTCAATGATAAGTGCGCAAATCAGCTCAAGCTAAATCCTGTTTCACAACAAGGAAACATAAAATTTCCAAACTTACTTACTGATTCTGATAGGATAAGTTTTCGCAAAACCCTGCTCAAGTGCATGGAAGAAAATGCGAAGCCGCAGACTACTCATGTTCAAAGTATTGGAGAAGTGAAATTTCAATTCGGCATACAGTTTATTGTTTCTTTGATTGAGGATGAAAGTCAGGGGCCTATTGGTTTTCTGCTCATTGGGCAAGAACTTACAAAACCTGTTGACCACCCCGTTGATCTGAATCAAAAAGACACACTTCCATATGAGGACCTTAAAATTTTGTTGGGCAACAAACAAATAATGGTTTGGATGCTCGATCGTAATCAACATTGCAAGTATGCTAATGACACTATTTATTCAAGGTTCAAATCCTCTCATTTACAAGAATTTGAAAAAGCATTTTTAAATAGATTCAGACTAAGTGCACTGCCAGAAACCTATAACACTTTTCTGAATTATTTAAATGAACAAAAAGAATTTTCTATTGAGATTAATGCGAATACGATAGGTGAACAAAAAATATGGTTACAGATCATAGGTATCCCAAGAATTAACAACCATGGTTTCTTTGAAGGTTTCATTTTGTATGGTACAGATATTTCTGTCATTCACGATGCTGCAAACTCAATGAAAAAACAAACTGATTTAATCGGAATCTTAAATAAAGAATATACTAAGTTCAAAAAAATTGCAAGTATCTCCAATCAGGGTATTATCATTACTGATACCATCAACCATATCACATGGATGAATGACGCTGTAAATAATATCATGGGTTACAGTATGAAAGATTCAATGGGCAAACAAGACTTTCAACTTTTTTGCGGACCAGAAACAAAAGAAGAAGATATCAGTGCAATCAAAATTAGTGTTTGTGATTTAACAAGCTTACACAAAGAGATGCTGCTTTATCATAAATCAGGGAAAAAAGTATGGGTAGAATTAATTAAGGAACCCATCTATGACGAGAATAATAAATTCTGTGGCTTCTTTGTGATCGTTAACGATATTCAAATCAAAAAGATATCCGAAAAAGAAATTGCACAACAGTTCCAAACGCTTAAAAAAATGTCTTTAATCACATCACATGAGATCAGGCATGAGTTTACAAAAATCATGCAGGTAACTCAAACGATTAAATTGCAGGACCCTGATATTGCCACTTATCAAAAATTGCTAGAAGAAATTGAGAAGTCAACTGAACGAGTTAATAAAGCCATTTTTGAACTCAATGATCAAATCAATTTCGCCACATCAAATACTTTATCAATTGATGCATATCTCAATCAGGAAATTGAAGAGATTGTATTGATAGATGATGACAAGCTGGTTAATGAAATGAATCTAATGGTGATTAAAAAAGTGCATCCAGATATTCAAGTGAAAGTTTTCGACGATGTTGATTATGCACTTTCTCATATCATTGCAAATCCGGATACTAAGAGAAAGACTTTTGTAGATCTAAACTTTCCTTACAAATCAGGCTGGTTCTTCCTGGATGAATATCAAAAACTATCACAACCTGGATCAGTTATTTTATTGACTTCCTCGCTTCAACAAGAAGATATAGATTATTCAAAACAATATCCATTTATAACACATTACATGACCAAGCCATTGAATATTGAACAATTAAAAGAATTAAAAATTCTCAGTATGCAGGAGAAACAAATCGTAAGAACAGATTTCCGACCCAATTAAAACAAAAATGCCTCTGAGAAATCAGGGGCATTTAATTTATATTATTTTGAAATTAATTTTTTCTTCGCTCTAACTCTTTTTTAATCAGACCAAGCTCACGACCAGTTTGTCCACTTACACTGCTATTCTCCTGTGCACGACGCATCAAATAAGGGATTACATCTCTAATCGGACCAAAAGGCAAATACTTGCTCACGTTTAATCCTTCTTTAGCAAGATTGAAACTAATATTATCACTCATCCCGTAAAGTTGAGAAAAATGTACATGGGGATGATTATGCTCCAATCCTTTTTCTTCTAATAGATTAGCCGTCAGCAAATTACTATCCTCATTATGCGAAGCCACGATACAAGATATCCTGTCGATATGATCTAAACAATATCGTACAGAGGCATTATAGTCTCTATCACAAGCAGCTTTGTCGATATGGATGGGAGATTCATATCCCTTTTGATAGGCACGCTCTCTTTCTTTTTCCATATAGGCGCCACGTACCAGTTTCATTCCAAGAAAAAACCCTTGCTGTTTAGCAATTTTATATGAGATATCCAGGAAATGAAGTCGATCATGACGGTAAAGCTGAATTGTATTGTATACTACAGCTTTCTCTTTATTAAAGATTTCCATCATTTCCATCGTTAAACGATCAACGGGGTCTTGCATCCAACTTTCTTCAGCATCAATTAAAACACCAATATTTTTTTCAGCCGCTGCTTCACAAATAATATACATTCTTTCACGTACACGATCCCACTCAGCTATTTCTTCCTCATGATCGTGAATTCCGCTTCTCAATCTGGGTGCTTCGTTAAGTGTTTCTAATAACCCATTTCTAGCTAAACCGGTAACCTTAATACTCATAAACGGAATGTTCTTCTGAGTAGAAGCATAATTAATAACACGAATAAATTCATCGGTAGCGTAATCAAAATTTTCTTCTCCTTCTTTTCCTTCTACTCCATAATCAAGAATTACCTGAACGCCATACTTTCCAAGTGTTTCACATACAGAAGACGTTTCTTCCAAAGTTTCACCGCCCACAAATTGTTTAAAGATCGTTTTACGGATAATTCCATCAATAGGAAGTCCTGTCTTCATTAAAAAGGGTGTGAGTCTGGTACCTAACTGTACAAAGAGTTGGTAACCCATGGTTCTGAAAAGAAATCTGGCACCTTTCAGGTCTTTAGTTGCCTTATATGCAAAGGCATTTTCGGTATTTTCAAAGGAGATATTCATTGCTAACGGATGTTCGTTCCACGAATATCGTATACATTAGCTAAGTAAAAAAGGAAATTTATAAAGGAATAGTAATAATTTATAAATATTTAATAAAACATGATCTTCGAATATGCAAATTTCAAAAATTGAGATCTACAAATACAGCATACCCATGGTGCCTTTTACCATTGCAACTGGTACCATGCATTTTGCTCAGAATTTATTGGTAAGAATCCATACAGATCAGGGTTTGATAGGGATTGGCGAATGTTCAGCCTTCCCAATGATTGCTGGAGAAACACAGGCAACTTGTTATGAGATGGCCAAAGATTTTGCGGCCCTTTGGAAAAACAAAGATCCGCTTCAAATTGAAAGCCGGATGCAGGAATTAGACCTTTTTACTGCTAGCAATTATACGGCAAAGAGCGCCTTTGATATGGCTTTATATGATATTGCTGCTCAACATGCCAATCTCCCTTTGTATAAGTTCTTAGGGGGCCAAAACAGAATCATTGAAACTGATCTAACAATGGGGATAGATACCCCCGAAAAAATGGCGGCTACGGCAATAGAATTCCAAAAAAATGGGGTTAATATCATTAAAGTTAAACTTGGGAAAAAAGTTGCCGAAGATATTCAACGTATAAAGGAAATCAGAGATGCTATTGGTTATCAAATAAAAATACGAATCGATGCCAACCAGGGCTGGACTTTCGATGATGCTGTAATTGCTTTAACCAATTTGGGTAAGTATGAAATTGAATTTTGTGAACAACCCATGAGGAAATGGAATGACGAATTACTTCCGCAATTAATGGCTATCTCTCCTATTCCAATTATGGCGGATGAAAGCGTATTTACACACCACGATGCAGAAAGATTAATCCGCCACAAAGCATGTACCTATATTAATATCAAGTTTGCAAAAAGTGGTGGCATTTTAGAAGCCACTAAAATAAATCAAATCGCGGAAGCAAATGGCATTGCCTGTATGCTGGGTGGTATGTTAGAAAGCCGTGTAGCACTGACAGCTAAAATGCATTTTGCTTTAGCCAATAATAATATACGTTTTTACGACTTAGACACTTGCCTGGTAGGACATAAAATAGATCCTGTAATAGGCGGATTACGTTATTCAGGTATGGAACTTTCATTATCAGAAACTCATGGAATTGGGGCTGATGTAGACCCAGCATTCTTGAAAACCCTAGAACAAACTATTATTTAACAAAGCCCGATGTATCTTTGTAAAAAATAAATTGAAATTGATGATAGAAGGAAAAAAAGCTATAGAAAGTTTTACAATCATGAACGAACTAGTACTACCCAATGATACCAACACTTTTGGTAATCTAATGGGTGGCCGTTTAATGTACTGGATGGATATCGCTGCTGGAATTGCTGCAGGCAAACATTGCAACACCCCGAGCATGACAGTGTCGGTTGATAATATCAGTTTTAAAAATCCCATCAAACTGGGCAATGTAGTTCATATTGAATCTTTTGTTTGTCGCGCATTTAATACATCCATGGAAATTTATTTGAAAGTATGGGGCGAAGATCTACTTCATCAATATAAATACGAAAGCAATGAAGCGTTCTTCACTTTTGTAGCACTTGATCCCAATGGAAAACCGAGATTAGTACCATCCGTGATTCCAGAAACTGAAACTGAAATCAAACTATATGATGGCTCTTTGAGAAGAAGACAATTAAGACTGATTCTTTCTGGAAAAATGAAACCGGATGATGCAAGTGAACTAAAAGCATTCTTTACAAGATAATGAGAGGCCTGAATTTTTTCAGGCTTTTTTATTTATCCATGACATTCATTAAATGATGTTTCCCCTTGAGCATATATTCTTTGCTCTGTTCTATTGCAAACATTACTTCGTCAAGAATTTCTTCTACGGGCTTGGTATAATCAATGATCATGGGTTCCTTAAATCGAATAGACAGCTTGGCTCCTTTCTTTTTAAAGGAAAGTCCGGTTTTACTAAAAGCCCTCCAAAAACCATTGATCACAACAGGAACAACGATTGGCTGATTATTCTTGATGATATGTGCAGTGCCTTTTCTACCAGGTGCAAATGGCTTTGTTGTTCCCTGAGGAAAAGTGATAACCCAACTATGGTTCAATGCTTCATCAATTTTTTGAGTATCTGATTCATCCCTTGACCTGTTTACTTCTTCTCCCTTTGCACGCCAGGTTCTCTTAATCGTTAATGCTCCAGCCATTTTAAATAATCTACTGATCAGACTTCCATTCATGGTTTCTTCTGCAGCCACAAAATAGACATTTGTAAAAGGATTTATTAAATAATAAGGTAAACCCAACCTGTTTTGTTTACGCCATTTTACAGCACAAAAAATATGTAAAAAAGTAATTACATCAGCAAAATAGGTTTGGTGATTGCTTACAAAGAGAACATTATGTTTAGGAAGCTGCTTTAAATGTTCGGTGCCTTCAATGCGAATACTATTAACTATACAGAGACCAGGATAAGACGCAGCACCTACCAATGCATATACAAATGACCGTATGATTTTTATGTGTTTTAGTTTTTCAACTAATTTCATAAGCTATTTTTTATTTCGTCTGCTGAATCGAAAATCAGCAAAAAAAAAATCAGGTGGCAGGCTACATAATAAGAAATGTAACCAAAATGTTACTTGAAAAACTAAAAATAGGCGATTTGTTTGAACCACTAACGATATTTTTGCGGTGCTAAAATTGAATCATGCAATTAAACACAGTTATTTTTGATATAGATGGTCTATTAATTGATAGTGAACCACTATGGAATCAGGCTGCCGAAGAAGTTCTCAGAGATTATGGTGTAAACCTTACAGAAGAGCAGTATACTTCAACCACAGGGCTTAGAACAAAAGAATTTGTACAATGGTGGTTTAGATATTATCAAATTGGCGAACAAGAACATAGTAAAGCGGAAAAAAGAATTGTGCAATCGGTATTAACTAAAATTGAACATCAAGCAACAATAATGCCCGGACTTAGCTACATCTTTGATTTTTTTTACAAAAAACAATTTAAAATTGGTTTAGCTACATCCTCACCACAGGAACTAATTGATCTGGTGATTAAGATGACTGGGATTGGCCCCTATCTTAATGCAACCTCTTCTGCTGAAGATTTGCCTTTTGGAAAACCTCACCCACAAGTATATTTAAACTGTGCAGCTAAAATGGATTCGGCACCTACTTCTTGTATTTGTTTTGAGGATTCATTTAATGGATTAATTGCAGCTAAATCAGCAAGGATGAAGTGCGTTGTAGTTCCGCATTACTCGCAATTAAAAGATGATAAATGGGGGGCGGCTGATTTGAAATTATCATCACTACAGAACTTTGGAGAGCTACATTTCAATCTTGTAAACCAATAATTGTCTGGGTTGGCTGAATAGAACACGGATGACACAGATATAACAGATTTTCGCAGATACTTCTAATTTAACTATCCGTGTAAATCAGCTTAATCCGCGTTATCAGTGTGCCATAAAAACATCCTTTTAAAGTGAAGATTAATAAAAAAGCCCGTCCATATTAATTGGACGAGCTTTTTTTAGAAAATATTAAAATTTAGTTCTTAGACTTTAAGTTTGGATGTGGAGCAGGAACAGTGTTTGGTCCATCTTCAGTAGTTCCCATAAGATCTACCGTATTGATATCACCATCCTGACCATAATTGAACAACAAACGACTTTCAGAAATCCCTTGCTTTTCAACTAAATATTTCATTACTGCATTTACTCTCTCCCAACTTAATTGTTGTGCAGATTTGCTAGATGCACCATATCCTATCACTTTAACCTTACAACCAGGATTTGCATTGATCTTAGCTGCTGCGGCTGCAAGAACTGACTCATTCTCTTTCGACAATTTAGCAGATCCCTTGAATTGGATACTTGGTAATCCACCAATAGTACATTCTGCAGTAGGAGTCAATTTCATATTTGAAACCATATCCTTAATTTCTTTACAACACGCAGGTTCAGGACAAGTTCCAATACCATCTGCATTTACTGGGAAGCATTTTTGAGGAGTTAGCAATTCCTTATCCTTGTAGTCAGGAACACCATCGCCATCAGTATCTTTTGATACACCATGACTATCTACTGGAGCACCAGCAGGGGTATTTGGCTCTAAGTCGAACTGATCTGCAACACCATCTTTATCTCCATCAGGAAGAACCGTTTTAGGCAACTTCATATGAGCAGGCTTGCTAATTTCATTGTATACATAGTTAGCCGGGTTGATCCACCATAAAGGCTGAACTCTTTTTGATTTGTTACCAATATTGAAGTTCAACTTAAGACCAGTATACCACCAGGAATCATTTGCATTACTCCAGGGACTTGAATAAGTTTCTAATCTATCATTATTAGTAAGCGTATGCTTCATTTCAACAGCCAGATTAACGCCATCTGTAATTTTGAATGCTGCACCTAGTCCAAGATTTAAACCTACATTATCGGTAAGCGCATTACCAGGTTTTGTATAATCGGTAAATGGACTACCTGCAATACTTTGGGTAATCTTCATAGAAAAGAATTCAAACCCTGTAACTGCATAAATATTGACTTTCGGATTGCCTCTATAAAAACTAATGGTATTCAATGAGGTCAAGATATCAAGACCAAAATGCATTGAATTGTTTTTATAATCAGTACGCAAACCGGTATTATTATCAATTCCACCGCCACTGTTTGAATAGTAAGCAAAAGCCGGGCGAAGTGAAAATGTATGGCTAATGGCTTTTCTTAAAGTAAGGGTTCCACCAAAACCTACATTATTAGTCCAGTCATTTGATAAAACAGCTGTTCCAAAACCTATTCCCAATTCCCACTGATCGCGGGGTCTGGTAGGGTAAGGATACTGATTATTGATAAATTCATTGTATTGAGGTAATGCTCTGGTTGGGATTTTGGAACTGTCTTTCCAATCGCTCCCGAAATCGTTTTGAGCTAGACCAACAGTCTGAATCAAGACAATCAGGGCTGCCGCTAATAAATACTTTTTACTTGCCATATATGCTATTTGAATTTTAATGGATAAACTTTTTTAAATAATATTCAAAATTAGGAATTGCTAATCAGAACCACAACTAATAAAGTTCAAAGCTATTGTTAATAGTAATTTGACACTCATAAAATCATTTACGTTGCTTCGAATGAAAATATTTTGCAGAACCATGCTATATTGCAGATATTTTAGAAATGAAACTAGCCAAACAAGTCATATCAGCAGAACTCGTTCTCTTTGAAGCCCATTTCAGGGAAGCGGTGAAAAGTAGGGTTGCCTTATTGGATCGTATCATGCAGTATATCGTAAAACGAAAAGGGAAGCAATTAAGACCCATGTTTGTTTTACTCTGCGCTCGTTTAGGGGGTGATATCAATGATAGTAGTTATCGTGCAGCATCTTTGGTTGAATTACTTCATACTGCCACTTTGGTGCATGATGATGTGGTGGATGAAGCTTTAGAGCGTCGTGGCGTTTTTTCCATTAATGCTATCTGGAAAAATAAAATTGCTGTTTTAGTAGGCGATTACCTTTTATCAAAAGGATTATTGCTTTCTCTTAATAATAAAGATTATCAGGTATTACAGGTCCTTTCAGAAGCCGTGAAGTTGATGAGTGAGGGCGAATTACTACAAATAGAAAAAGCCAGAAATTTAAACTTAAAGGAATCGGTTTACTACGAAATCATTAATGGCAAAACAGCTTCTTTATTAGCTTCTGCTTGCGCAGCTGGAGCAACCACCACTTTTGAAGATCCTACACAAATTGAAAAATTACGCAGCTTCGGAGAAAAAGTAGGAATGGCTTTTCAAATTAAAGACGATCTTTTCGATTATGGCACTGACGATATTGGTAAGCCTACCGGTAATGATATCAAGGAAAAGAAATTAACATTGCCGCTAATATATACCTTAAACAATTGTAGTTCTGAAATCAAGCGGAAGCTTATTTATATTATTAAGAACGAAAATACCAATAAAGAAAAAGTTCAGTTTGTAATTGATACAGTTGTACAGGCAGGTGGCATTGCCTATGCCAAATTGAAAATGGAATCTTATCGCGATGAAGCCTTGGCCTTATTACATGAGTTTCCAGATTCAAAAATCCGTCAAGCCCTGGAAGAATTAGTTCTCTACACAACTGATCGCGAATACTAATGCAGAAACGCTGGAAGATATTAGAAGCAGATGAAGCCAAAGTAGATGCCCTATTTTCCTCCCTAAAGATCAATAAAACACTTTGCCGAATATTGGTTCAAAGGGGTTTAGATAATTTTGAGCTTTCAAAAAGTTTCTTTCGTCCACAGATATCTGACCTGCACAGTCCCTGGCTCATGAAAGACATGGACATAGCTGTGATGCGTATCCTACAAGCTTTTGAACAAAAAGAGAAAATACTGGTTTTTGGTGATTACGATGTTGATGGCACTACTGCTGTAGCTTGCCTCTATCAATTTTTAAAATTGATTTACCCTTCTGTTGAATTTTATATTCCGCATCGTTACCGTGAAGGTTATGGCGTAAGTAAAGCAGGAATCGACCACGCCAAAGAAAATGAAATTACACTGATTATATCTTTAGACTGTGGTATTAAATCTGTTGACTTAATTGCTTATGCAAAAGAATTAGGAATCGATTTTATCGTGTGCGACCACCATCTACCTGATCAAATTCTACCACCTGCAATTGCTATTTTAAACGCAAAGCAAGTCGATTGCAAATACCCTTATAAAGAACTATGCGGTTGTGGTGTTGGTTTTAAATTGGCACAAGCGCTTGCAGAAAAATTAAACCTACCCCCAGAAAGTTATTTAAAATATATCGACCTTGTAGCCATTGCAATCGCTGCAGACATCGTGCCGATGACAGGTGAAAACCGTGTACTCGCATTTTATGGATTAAAAAAAATCAATGAACAACCTAGTCCCGGAATCCAGGCAATCATAAAACTGGCAGGCGTTCAAAAACAAATGTTCATTACAAATGTGGTCTTTATGATTGCACCAAGAGTAAATGCTGCAGGTCGAATGGATGATGCAAAGAAAGCGGTACAATTATTTATTGAACAAGATCCTGAAAAAGCAATGCAATTTGCTGAAATGCTGCATAGCGACAATTCTGATAGAAGGGAAAAGGATAGCCAGATAACCGAGGAAGCACTGGAATTAATTTTAAAAGATATAAAGAACGATAATAAGAAAACAACAGTTGTGTATCAAGAACATTGGCATAAAGGAGTTGTAGGAATTGTAGCCAGCAGATTGATTGAAAAATATTATCGTCCAACCATTGTACTTACTAAAAGCGGTGAAATTGTAGGAGGCAGTGCCAGAAGCGTTGCTGGGTTTAATTTATATGAAGCGATACATGCCTGCAAAGAATGGTTACTTGGATATGGCGGACATTTCGCTGCAGCTGGAATGACCCTTTTACCTGAACATGTTCAGTCCTTTGCAGATGCCTTTGAAAAAATAGTATCAGAAACCATTCCTGATGAATTATTGATTCCTGAAATAATAGTTGATGCACCGCTTCAGTTTTCAGAGATCAATACATCATTTTATCAGATCCTATTGCAAATGGAACCTATTGGTCCGGAAAATATGCGTCCTGTATTCATTACTAAAAAGGTGAGGGATACCGGATATTCAAAAATTGTAAAGGAAGCACATATTAGATTCGTTTTGAAACAAAACAATACAAGTATAACAGGTATTGGGTTTAATATGTCAGATAAATTTCCATTACTTCAAACGAATCATCCTATAGACATTGTTTATACCATTGATGAAAATGAATATAATGGTAATACAACACTTCAATTAAAAGTCATCGATATCAGATTATCTGAAAACTAATCATTGCTACAAAAAAAAGCTACTCAGTTTCTAGACTGAGTAGCTTTTTTATATTTTAATAGCTGGTTAAGCTTTATTTGTTTCCATTAACTCAACACTCCTATTGATAAAATTGGTGAGTTCTGCACCCTTCAATAATCCCTGCGACAATAAAGCAAGGTCTGCTAAAGAACGCACTTGCTTCTCTTGCACTTCCTTGTTTTCTTGCTTTAATAGGGTTTGATAAATCGGGTGATTCCCATTAACCGTTAAAGTAACTTCATCTGGCATCTGCGCATAAAACGCTGTCATACCGCCACCTACAGCACCCATGTCTTTCATCCTACGCATAAATTCTGGTCTTGTTGCAACAACAGGAGCAGAATCAACACTTAAGCCCTTCACTTCTGTAGTTACATGTAATTCCGGAATTTGAATATTGAACAACTCTTTCAAACTAGCTTCTTCATCTTTACTCAAAACAGATTCACTGGTTTCTTGCTTATCGATCAAATTATCTACGATATCAGCATCTACTCTTACGAAATGGGTGTCTTGCCATTTCATTTCCATATTGTTGATGAAAGCAGAATCAACTAAAGTTTCCATTTTCACAACGCTATATCCTTTTTTTACACAAGCCTGTATATATGCATCCTGTTGAATTGGATTAGTAGTATAAAGTACCGTATGCTTACCTTCTTTGTTTTTTTGCAAAGTTTCTGTTGCCATTTTATACTCTTCAAAAGTGTGGAACTTACCAGTGGTATCTTCCATCACCAAAAACTTAGAAGCTTTTTCTAAAAACTTGTCATCAGTCATCATACCATACTTCACAAACAATCCCAAGCTTTCCCATTTCTGTTCGTAAGCTTCGCGTTCTTTGTTAAATAACTCCTCTAGCTTATCCGCCACTTTCTTAGTGATATGCGCATTGATCTTCTTCACATTTGGATCACCTTGTAAGTAGCTACGGCTAACGTTTAAAGGAATATCCGGGCTATCAATTACACCTTGTAATAACATCAAAAATTCGGGTACAATATCTTTTACTTCATCAGTAACAAATACTTGATTACAGTATAATTGAATTTTGTCTTTCTGAATTTCGTAGCTCTGTTTGATCTTAGGGAAATATAAAACACCCGTTAAATTAAACGGATAATCTACATTCAGGTGTATCCAGAACAATGGTGTTTCATTGAACGGATATAATTCCTTGTAGAAGTTTTCGTAGTCTTCTTTTGTTAACTCACTGGGTTTACGAACCCAGATTGGGTTGGTATTATTAATTGAATGTTCTTCTGTTTTTTCGTCTGTTTTTTCTTCTCCTTCAGTTAATTCTGTCCCTACTTCAGAAAAATAAATTGGAATAGGAAGGAATTTACAGAAGCGGTTTAAGATACTTTTAATACGAGAAGCATCTAAAAATTCTGCGCTTTCTTCGTTGATATGCAATACGATTTTTGTTCCACGCTGGCTATAATCAACTTCATATAATTCAAATTCCGGACTTCCATCGCAACTCCAATAAACGCCACTACCCTCTTTATGACTTTTTGAATAGAGTTCTACTTTATCACTCACCATAAATGAGCTGTAAAATCCCAAACCAAAATGCCCGATGATATTAGCATCTTTATATTTTTCCATGAACTCTTCAGCACCACTAAAAGCTACCTGGTTAATGTATTTGTCTACCTCTTCTCCTGTCATCCCAACACCACGATCGGTAATGCTCAGGGTTTTTTCTTTGGTATCCAATACCACGTCAATGCGTAAATCACCCAAATCTCCTTTTGCCTCTCCAATAGAGGAAAGGGTTTTGATTTTCTGGCTTGCATCTACTGCATTACTTACCAGCTCACGAATGAAGATCTCGTGATCGCTATAAAGGAATTTCTTAATGATCGGGAAGATATTTTCCGTCTGTACGCGTATTTGCCCTTTTTGCATAATCAATCTATTTTGCTTCTGATGGACAATAACAGTACCAAAGAGGGAAATTCTGACAGGATGACGGCATTAGAATCCTACAGTTAATTATCCGTATTTTTTGACAGCACCCGAAAGGTCAGAACCCGTATTTTTTTCAGTTTTCTTACTTACACCGGGGTTTATTCATGAGTAAGTCATGCTCGTCTCTAATAATCAGCTGCTTGGTAGATCCGAATACAGAATAAATGCCTATCACTACCCCATTCCCAACTGGAGTCTTTGCATTCGCGAAACTTGCGTAACCACTTGTACGCAACAATATCGTTCCATTATTACAGGATCGAAGGCTCCGATTTACAGAGAGCTTATTGGCCACATCTGCAAATGCTTTAGCAGAATCAAGAGCCACAAATTCAACAGAATCGAGCTGTACCAGCATACTTTGATAGTTATTATTTAAAGCCCCAATATTGGTTTTTAGGGCAGGTACTGTAGTAAGTATTTCTCCTTTTCTGATAATTTGATCAAACAATGACTGAGGAATAGACACTAAACTTGGATTTGCAGGATCACTCAGATCTACTCCTGCACCCAGTTGAATTAATTTACCGTAATCGCCCAGCCACAAACCTTTTAAATTGATGGAAAGTTTTCTTCCAATTGGGTAATTGGCACACAATTTTATCCCGTCCATTCTTACAGTTATACCCCCAGTACTATCTTGTATCACTAATGACTTATAAAAATTGTCTGATGCATCATCGGCTACTACTACTGCAACAATTGTTTTAGCATCCGTAATTTGTTCAAATTTTCCCATTACGTGTTTTGCACGCAATTCTTTGATACTGATGTCAGCAGCAAATGCAGCTTCCAATTCTGTTGGAGGCGCATCATAGACTTTTTCACAGGAATAAAATTGACAAATCAGTAGTAAACCCAGCATAATTTTTTTCTGATAAATGGTTGGCTGAATCATTGTCTTGTTTTTAATTTCTAAAATGAATAGTGAAATGACAATAGGAAATTCCGCCCTACTGCATGCAAATATTTTGGTGAAAATTTATTTGGGTCTTTGTTGTCAAAATCAAATCTTAATTGTTCATATGCAGCCAGAATAATGTTTTGCAGATTCAACAAATTGTTGATGCTAATAGAATACGAAAACTGTGTTTGTTTGCTTCTGCCCCATTTAAAACTATGACTCAAAAAAAAGTTAATCATAGACTGAACTGGCATTCTTTCCACTTGCAATAATTGTTGTCCTTTTTCGGTTAAAGGATCAATGGGATAAATCGCTGCAGCAGTTCTTCTGATGGGGTTCCAGCCCAAATATTGTTTATCAAAAACGGTGGCGCTGACACTTCCAAACCACTGATTATTGGATCTCATATTCAGCGATAAAGAATATGCAGCTTGTGGACTATTTATAGATGGATAATTCTTCGCATAGATAATTGCCCTTTCTAATTCTGTTGCATTATTATCTGCGGTTACTGTAGCATATTGTCTGCTATTAAAAAAGTGTTGACCATTAGTTGCTGCACTTAATATTGAAAAATGATTATTTAGTTTTGCTTCTATTCCAAATTCATATCCCAGGTGTGTTTGACCAATTCCAGTGATGGCATAATTCACAAAACTATTATAGGTATCATGATAAAAGCTAAGTATGTCCACACCATTGAAGGATTGGATATAATATAAAGTAGAATGAATTTTAAGGCTTTTTGTTTGAATCAGATAACCCAGCTCAGCAGCATATACAGTTTCATTTTTAAGATTTTCTTGTTCTGTATCCCTAGTGCTTGGAGAAATATAAGCATTGTCTGAACTAGGTGCATTATTGATGACGGCAGCACTTAAATATAAATTTTGCTTACCGTTAATCACATAGCCCATTACCAATTTAATACCCCCATTTAAAAATTGATTGACCCTTGATTTTCCAAATGATTGGTCAGGAAATAGTCCATTAACTTTATTCCCCACTCTCCAAAATTGTGAGGTCCCTACATTACCTCCTATCGTAAATCGAAACCGTTGTGCAGATAAAAGAGCAGATAGCCAGGCTTCCGTTTTAGTATGGATCATAATATAATCATAACCAAATGAATCACCTTGTTTAACAATTCGATTAGGCATTTGCAGATCAAACTGAATAGCGTTTTGATTATTGGGGATTTCATTTTCTGCAAATTGGTTCCAGTTCACAAAAAAATCTGCACCCAATAAATCATTTACAGTTTTGTAAAAATGTTGTTGCTGAAATGAAGCGTTCATCCCCATATCAAATAATATGGAACTGCCCCAACTTCCATGATAAGAACTTGCTAGATTCCATCTTTTCAAATCCGTTCTCCGATTTTCAACAAAATACCTGGCCATTTTTCCATTAACCGTATTACCCACAATTCCATCTGCATCATACACTGTTTCATTACTGCTACGATTAACCGAGAATAATTGATCCCAGTTAATCTGTCGTTGGTCTATATTGTTTTTCTGCGTTTCAGCAACCCATTTTTTCAATATCGGATCTGATTGATAACTGGGCAAATTGTGGTAGTAATCAGGTCGGGGATCGGGAGCATGAAACCAGTTAAGGCCCGTGGTATTTTTATACCCTGAAGAATAAGAAAACGCAGTTTGTAAATAGGATTGATTATTAAACCGCCATTCATGTGTAAACATACTTACAGGTAATAATTGTGAGGCAGTGTTGGCATTTCTTATTTGTTGATGCTGGTAACCCCAATTCGGGTTGTATAAAGGATCATCAAAGAGTGTAGTAGATTCTTTCAACGAATATGCCTGTTTAGCATTTTGAAAATTTGAAACAAAAAAGCTAATAGAAAATAGGTGATGATTTACCTGTTTATCGATTCCCAGAAAACCATTAATCGCCTGATGGAAAGTGCCAGGGATAATCGGCATATTGGTATATTGCCCACCTGCACTCATTGTAAACGCCCATCCATTCTTTAGCAAGCCTGAACTATGGGTGAATTGAACCCTGTGGTTGTATGAACGATTAGAAAAACCATAATCGAAATTAGTTTGCGCTTTTAGCTTCGAAGCCCTGATATCAATATTACTGGCCGATCCAATCGCAGCAACAGCAAAACTGTTAGAAAGAAACTCACTATTATTTTCATCAACACGAAAAATACCATTTAATCCCATCCAATGATTCCATAGTCCGGTACCATTTGCTAAGTCAATCATCGGAATCCCATTCACAGTAACAGTCGAATAATTTCCAGACAATCCTTTGGAACGAAAATGCAGCACACTTAACTGGAATGAACTAACTGCTATAAATGGATCTCTTGTGGCATGCAATTGTGTTGTCGATAAATTTTCTGTATTCTCTTTGAGTGTATTTTCATCTATTAATGCGATACCAGTATTTGACTCTTGTTGTATCCCGAAGTAGGGTTGAAATATAGAATCTATCCGATAATTTTTATCCAGTACCATTTTTGTTTTTTTCGGCGATTGTGCTTTTAAATGATAGGATGAAAACAAGAGAAAAATAAAAACCAATAACTGTTTCATACAATTGTTTTTCTATTTCATAAATGATGCTACAACTAAAGTATAGTGCGTATTTCAGAAATGCTAGTATGTAAAATAATTTTAGCCTTTAGGAAAAATAGATAAGCGTTTTTGCGATTATTTTAGTAAAAAAAATGAAACAATATCTCGGGTTATTTATTTTTTTATGTTGCTTACACAAAGTCTCTGCTCAAAAAACAAATCATCAGTATAAAATTTGTATCGCAGCATTTTATAATCTAGAAAATCTCTACGACACTGCTAACAATTCGCTGGTTAATGATGACGACTTTACACTACATGGAATAAAAAAATATACTTCTGAAATCTATTATGATAAGATCGATCGATTGTCAAGAGTGATATCGGAGATCGGAAAAGATAAAACTGCAGATGGTGCAGTGATACTAGGTGTAGCAGAAATTGAAAATGATACAGTATTGAACGATTTAATTCATCATCCATTGTTAAAAAAAAGAAACTATCAATTTGTACATTATGATTCAAAAGATTTGCGTGGTATCGATGTTGCACTCCTATACAATCCCGTCTATTTAAAAGTTGAATCTAGTAAACAAATCCCTGTAAAACTTTCCAGCAAGAACAAAGAAAAATTTTTAACCAGAGATATTTTAATGGTAAAAGCACAATTAGATGGTGAGCCCATTTATATTTTGGTAAATCATTGGCCAAGCAAAAAAGGAGGTGAGGATCAAACCTCTGGATCAAGAAATGAAGCAGCTGCAGTTTGTAGAACAGAAATCAATCGCATCCAACAAATTGATGCCACTGCAAAAATCATAGTGATGGGAGATTTGAATGACAATCCGGATAGTTATAGTGTTAAAAATGTTTTGAAAGCGAGTGGTAATCGATATCAAATAAATAAGGAGGAATTGTATAATCCCTGGACAGAAATTTATGCCAATGGTTATGGAAGTTTAGCGAATCAGGATAGTTGGTCATTGTTTGATCAGATCTTGTTATCGAAAAATTGGTTAAACAGTAATCAGTCGGGGTTTTATTTTTATAAACAGGAGATTTTCAAGAGGGTCTACATGATTGAAAATCGAGGGCGGTATAAAGGGTATCCGATGCGAACCTGGGATGGCAATAACTACCGAGGTGGGTATAGCGATCACTTCCCCACCTATCTTATTTTGATCAAAAACAGCTATTGAGGTACTACGGTTGAAAAAAAGGGTAATTTTAGCACAATAATCGGCTGAAAGGGCTGTTATTTCTCATTTTTTTGGCATAAATACTTCTCCAATTAGTTCTATTCCCCTACCTTTGCAGCCCCAAATCAGTTTTGGCTGATTCATCCCGAAAGGGGTGTCCACTGGGAGAAACCAATTTATAACCTCAAAATTCAGTAAATGAACAATTACGAATTGATGGTGATTTTCACACCAGTTCTGTCTGAAGAAGACTTCAAAGCTGCACAAAAAAAGTATGCAGATTTGATCGTTGAACTGGGTGGTGCCACAGTGCACAGCAATCCATGGGGATTGAAATCACTCGCTTATCCTATCCAGAAAAAAACAACCGGTATTTACTGGGTGTTAGAATTCCAAGGTCCTTCAGAAATCAACGAAAAACTGAAGATCCAAATGTTACGCGATGAGCAAATCATGCGTCACATGATCACACGTCTCGATAAATACGCCGTCGAGTACAACTATGTGAAAAGAAATGGTGGATTTGCAATGCAAGATAAAATCGAAGCTTAATCATGGCAAAGAACGAAATCAAATACCTGACCGCCATCAAACAGGAAAAGCCAAAGAAAAAATTCTGTCGCTTTAAAAAATATGGCATTAAATATGTTGACTATAAAGACATCGATTTCTTAAAGAAATTCATCAACGAACAAGGTAAATTATTACCACGTCGTTTGAGCGGTAACTCTTTGAAGTATCAGCGTAAAGTTCAGGATGCAGTGAAGAAGGCTCGTCAGATGGGTCTTTTACCATATGTAACTGATTTATTAAAATAGAATATTAGTAACCTTCCCTAACCCTGTAATGGGGACAGTTGAAAAACTGGGAACAGGGGAACTAAAACACAAAACATGCAAGTAATTTTAATTCAAGACGTAGACAATTTAGGCGGCCGTAATGAACTGGCAACAGTTAAAAACGGTTACGCTCGTAACTACTTGATCCCTTCTAAATTAGCGGTAGAAGCTAGTCCTTCTAACATGAAGCAATTAGAAGAGCGTTTAAAGGTAAAAGCTAAGAAAGAAGCTGCTATGTTGGCTGAGATCAACAAAGTAATCGAAATCTTAAAATCTTCACCTGTTAAGATCGGTGCTAAAACCGGTACTTCAGGTAAGATTTTTGGTAGTGTAACTTCTTTACAAATTACCCGCGCTATCCGTGACCAAAAAGGTTATGAGATCGACCGTAAGCGTATTTCTATTGCTGACGAAGTAAAAGAATTAGGCTTATACAAAGCAATTATTGATTTCGGCAATGGCAACAATGTTGAAATTGAATTTGAAGTGATAGGAGAATAATCTACCTCTAACTTAATGGAGCCCGTCACGAGTACTCGAGACGGGCTTTTTTTGGCTTTATAGGTACCCTAATCCACATTAAAACCAGATTAAAACTGCGGATAAATTAATGAATTTGTCGGAAATCCGCGACTGGAGTGAATTTGAGGGATTTGATGAAAAAATCAAAAATGTTGAAAAATAATTTGGTATTTCAAAAAATTCAATATCTTCGGATGTCCAATGGCAGTTCGCCTGTTTCTCAGAAGGTTTTACGTAAATGCTTCAGGGTTCTCGGTTACTGTTTTACCATTGGTTTTTGATCACATAATTTTATAAAGAACATGAACATTTACGTTGGAAATCTTAACTGGAACATGACCAGTGAAGACCTGCAAAGCCTGTTTACTCCGTTTGGAGAAGTAACAAGCGCCAAAATCGTTACCGACAAATTTAACAACGACCGTAGCAAAGGCTTTGGTTTTGTTGAAATGGCTGATGATGAAGCGGCTCGTACTGCTATTAGTCAATTACACGACACTGATAACTTAGGTCGTAAAATTGTTGTTAACGAATCTACCCCTCGTCCAGAAGGCGAAAGAGGCGGCTTCAAAAAGAAGAGCTTCGGTAGCGGCGGCGGCGGAAGTCGTGGTGGTTACGGCGGTGGCGGCGGCGGAAATCGCGGCGGCGGCGGCAACAGCGGCGGCGGTGGCG
>JBAXHC010000011.1:0-49756 GCA_037139075.1 Bacteroidota bacterium | reverse complement strand
TCTGAAACAAATCTTTGGTATAATTTTTTAGATGCGAATAAATTGTCATGGTGCATTGGTCCATCGCTGATAAGGCCGAATCTTCAGCTGTATTATTTCCTGTTTCATCTATTTCAGGGAATTGGATGAACACACAGTTAATAACCTCTGGTTCTTTTATACGGCAAGAAATGAGAAATAAAAATCTGAGGTTTAAATAGCAATATTAATAAACAAAGATTCGTACATATGTAATAGATGTTTTAGTCCTTGAATACATATTGTTTCAAAAGTTATTACAATATTTCCCCACTTGGGTTACTAAATTATTTTTATTGAAATTATTTTATAAATGGTATAATTAATTATACCTTTAATTTGGAGTTACAATTGTATTTCAATGAAATCAAGAGAATTCCATAGACTGATTAAGAAAAATGGATGGCGTCATATTAAAACAGAAGGAAGCCATTATATATATGAAAAAAACGGATTTAGAGAGCCAGTTCCATTTCATGGTTCTAAAGAAATGGGAGAGGGATTAAGAAAAAAACTAATGAAAAAAATGGGTCTGAATTAAGGATATTCAATTTTATTTAATGAAACAGATTAAAGTGATTATTGAAAGAGCTAAAGACGGAACTTTTAGCGCCTACGGATTAAAAGTGGATGGTATCTGGGGTATGGGAGACACCGCTTCTGCAGCAAAGGAATCCGCTTTGGAATCAATACAATTATTGAAAGCATATAACGATCCAAAAAATATCCCAACTATTTTTAAAGGAAAATATCAATTAGTTTTTCGATTTGATACTGAAAGTCTCTTGAATTACTATAAAGGAGTATTTACAAAATCTGCTTTAGAGCGTTTAACCGGAATCAATCAACAGCAATTACATCATTATGCTAATGGTTTAAAAAAACCGAGGCCTACTCAAACAAATAAAATTCA
The DNA here is from genome assembly GCA_037139075.1 of Bacteroidota bacterium. GTDB lineage: Bacteria > Bacteroidota > Bacteroidia > Chitinophagales > Chitinophagaceae > Sediminibacterium. Next base: position 48,825 of record JBAXHC010000011.1, on the reverse strand, counting down.
AAAGGCGTTACACCAATTAGGCGAAGAATTACTTTCAGTTGAACTTTAATCAATAAAAAATTAAAGAGCATTGTTTATAAATAGTGATTCATTATCTGCTTTCTCTGAAAGCTCTTGTATAGTATTTGTTTGAAACAAATGAATTAATTCTTGCTTGATAGGTTTGTATTGAAAATGAAGTGGACATGGTTTTGTTTCCGAACATTTCTTTAAACCCAAAATACATTTTTCAAATAAATCATTTTCATTTACTGCTTCCAATATTTTTTTCAAGGGAAGTTGCTTATTCTTTTCTGTCATATAAAATCCGCCATTGGGTCCGCGTAGTGAATGAATCACACAATTATCCTTCGTTAATAATTGCAGTATTTTGGCCGTAAAAGATGGAGGTGAATCAATGGCTTGTGCAATTTCTGAGAGACTCAGTTTCTTTTCCACAGAACTCTTTTGTGCGATATAGATGGTAGCCCTTAAAGCATACTCAGTGGCTTTTGAAAACATTACAATTGATTGATTTGATGATAGGATAATTCATATTCTAGTTTAATCGTCTGCCAGCCATTCTGCATAGGAGTCTTTTGTTTCGTATAGTTTTATCTGAAGCAATTTAATATCAGATGGTAGTCTTGAATTCAATACATCTTGCATGTATAATAAAATATTTTCCGCACTCGGCTCCACTTCCCAAATAATCAATTTATCATGAATATTATTCGTAGGATGTTCCTTCATATAGGCTTCTGATAAAAGCAAACTGTGATCAAACTTATCAATGATAGCATTAGTCACCAGATTTTTAATTTGTTTAAAATCGATAATAAAACCTGGAGAAGGAATATATTCTTTCTGAATTGTAGTTGTTCCAAGAGTTACATGCAGTTCGTAAGAGTGACCATGAATGTTCTTGCAGGCTCCTTGATAACCATGAATGGCGTGTGCCATTTCGAAGTGAAAAATCTTAGTGAGACGTAACATAGCAAATAATTAAAGACAAAAATACCTTTAATTAGTATATTTGCCAATTATAATGAAAGAAAGAGAGATAGAATTATTGTCACCTGCTGGATCTTTCGAATCCTTGCAAGCTGCAATCAATGCAGGTGCTAATGCTATTTATTTTGGTGTGGAACAACTTAATATGCGTACCCGTTCTTCCAATTCCTTTCAGATAGCCGATCTGAAGGAAATTAGTAGTATTTGTAAAAAGAATCATATCAAATGTTATATCACACTGAATACTGTGATGTATGAACACGATATGCAATTATTGTACTCGATTTTAAAGGAAGTAAAAAAACAACAGATTGATGCAGTAATAGCGGCAGACTTTGCAGTGATACAATACTGTCAGCAACTTCAAATTCCTTTGCATGTTTCTACCCAGGCAAATGTGAGTAATATTGAAGCCGTACAATTCTTTGCGCCATTTTCAGACGTGATTGTTTTGGCAAGAGAGTTAACGTTGAAGCAAGTAGAACATATCAGTAAGGAAATTAAAAGAAGAAATATTAGAGGAGTATCCGGTGAATTGATCAAGATTGAATTGTTTGTTCATGGGGCTCTTTGTATGGCTATTTCTGGAAAATGTTATTTAAGCTTGCATACCCAAAATGCAGCAGCCAATCGTGGCGCATGTATTCAAAATTGCAGGAGATCCTATACTGTAAAAGATACTGAGACCAACGAAGAGTTGGTGATTGATAACGAATATATCATGTCGCCTAAAGATCTTTGCACGGTTGATATTCTTGATCAATTGATCAATAGTGGTGTAGATGTGTTGAAAATTGAAGGAAGAAGTAAAGGGGCCGACTATGTGCATGAAGTAACAGCATGCTATCGAGAAGCAATTGATGCAGTCATTGCAAATCATTATACGGAAGAAAAGAAAAAAGATTGGTTAGAGCGCTTGTCCAAAGTGTATAACCGTGGCTTTTGGGAAGGATATTATTTGGGAAGAAAATTAGGAGAGTGGACTACTAGTCCGGGCTCCATCGCAGAAGAAAGAAAAATTTATCTGGGGAAATCTACCAACTATTATCCGAAGATTAAAGTTGGTGAATTTTTAATTGAATCAGGAATTATAAAAGAAGGAGACGAATTAATGGTGATAGGTCCTTCCATTGGCATGGCAAAAGAAATCATGAATACACTTGTTGTAAACGGAGAAAAAGCAGAGCTTGCTACCAAGGGTGATAAAATTACTTTTCCATTTCCTTCCAAGTTAACAGGCCAAGACAAACTGTATAAAATTGTTAAGTCCTAATGGCTAAAATTATTCATTATCGTGATAAATGCATTGGATGTGGTGTTTGCTTTGAAATGCAACCTGAAATCTGGCGCATGTCTAAAAAAGATGGAAAGGCAACATTGTTAAAAGCCACTGCAAAAAAATCAATTCACATACTGCCATTATTTGCATCCTTAGAATTAGTAACCCATGAGGTTGCAAAAGCATGCCCAGTTAAAATCATAAAAATTGTATGAACGAAAATATCGACGCATTCATCCAAGAACATACTTGCGCAAACATAGCCTGTCTTGATGCGAATAGCAATCCTTATTGCTTTAGTTGTTTTTATGCTATAGATGTTAAAGAAGGTCTGCTATATTTTAAGTCTTCTTCAGATTCCAATCATGCAGGCTTTCTTACATTAAATCCAAACATTGCTGGAACCATTTTGCCGGATAAACTAAACAAATTGCAAGTGAAAGGAATTCAATTGGAAGGAACTGTTTTGGATTTTGAAGATGAACATGCAAAAAATGCATCCACTCACTATTATAAAGCCCACCCATTGGCATTGGCAATGCCAGGTGAAATATGGACAATTAAAATCAATCGTATTAAGTATACTGACAATACATTAGGCTTTGGGAAAAAAATAATCTGGGAAAGACATGCTCATTGATTTGTGATTCAGCACAATGAGAATTTTTAACAAAAGCGGTATGACAAAAATCATATTTAATCGTAACTCAAAGATTTACATTTGTTAATGAATGCAATAGCCAGGTTATTATCGCAGGTAATAGCCTGTTTTTTTGTAATGAAACAAATATTATTTACCCACATAGATTTTATTTAATGTATCAATCACCTTATCACAAATTTCATATTCCTGTAATGGGATTGGCGTACACCATTGATAGTCCTATCAAAGTGGCTCGTTTTGGTATTTCTTCAGTGATGTCGATTGTAGAAGATCGCTTAATTGAAATGATGCGTAGTCATTATTATCCTACCATCAATCTGCCATATATTCCTATCGATACTGATGTGGAAGATTATAGAGCTAAACGAATTACTGATTATTTAAATCTGGTAAATACGATAGTTCTTCAGCAAGTTGAAAAATTAAAACTGGCGGCATTCGAAGCTGGTTCTGAGATTGTAAAGTATTTTGAAATGCTTCCCGATGAGAGTACACTCAAACAATTGTATCATCAAATGATGCAAACAACAGAGTTGAAAGAGAAAGCAACAATGGAGCAATATTTACGTGACCATATTAAACCTGGAAGTATAGATGTAAATATCATGACCAAATTGGACAGAAATATTTATGATAAAGCAGGTGAGCCTGTGGCTGATGGATCAGATGCTGTTTCTGCTCTGAGAGGATATGTAAACAGCGATTTAAAACATTCTTCTATCGTATTTTCTGCAGGATTGAATCCTAGATTATATAACTATCTGGAGCATTGCAAGCAATTTGATGCAAATGAAGATGGAGGGTTTGATAAAAAAGTAATCATTAAAGTAAGCGATTATCGTTCTGCATTAATACAAGGAAAATATTTGGCTAAAAAAGGAATCTGGTGTAGCGAATTTCGTGTGGAGTCTGGTTTGAATTGTGGTGGACATGCTTTTGCAACTGATGGTTATTTGATGGGACCTATTTTGGAAGAATTTAAATTGAACCGTCAGGAATTGACGGATACCTTGTTTGAAATTTATAATGCCGCACAATTAAAAAAGAATAACAAACAATTCAAATATCCTCCCGAAATTAAATTTACTGTTCAAGGTGGTATTGGTACGCATGAAGAGGATGAGTATCTGCATGAACATTACAAATTCGATAGTACTGGATGGGGTACACCATTTTTATTGGTACCAGAAGCAACCACTGTAGATGAACCTACATTAAAATTATTGGCAGCTTCGAAAGATAAGAATGTAATGTTGAGTCGTAATTCCCCATTGGGTGTTAGATTTCATTATTTAAAGGGAACAAGCTCTGAGATTGAAAAGTATGAAAGAATAAATATTGGAAACCCAGGTAGTCCGTGTACAGAAAAACACTTGAGTTTTAATACTGAGTTTACCAAAGAACCAATTTGTACTGCTTCTAAGAAATATCAAAAATTAAAATTGGAGCAATTGCAGTCTTTGAATTTACCTGTTGCTGAATTGGAAAGACAAGTAGCTGAATTACAGGATAAGGAATGTTTATGTGTGGGATTAAGCAATTCAGCAGCGATTAATTATTCAAAGACCCTTGTGAAGAAAATGGATGCAGTAACCATTTGCCCTGGTCCGAATATTGTTAATTTTTCCAAAGTGGTTTCATTATCAACTATGATTGATCATATTTATGGTCGTGATAATGTAATCGAGAAAATTAATCGGCCACATATGTTTATTGCTGAATTGTATTTGTATATCGATTATCTAAAAGATCAGATTAAAGAGGATATCGAATCTGACCAATTTGAAAAAAAGAGCAAGTATTATAATACATTTTTTCAAAATCTTCGCAGTGGCATTAACTATTATAAAGAAATGCCAGGCCTTTTAGAAGAAACAAAATCTAAAATGTTGAAAGATTTGGAAAGTGTTAGTTTGGAACTCGACTCATTAAATTACCAACATGAGATCATGGTGAAGTAGCCATAGGCTTTCATAAATCACATGTTATTTTATTTATAACTTTAACCATTGCAAATTTAAAATTTGCAATGGTTTTTTTATGGACTTAAATCAACTCAGTTATAATGATCATACGCTTTTTCACATGCTTCGGCATTTTGAATTTGTGAATGAACAGGCAAGAATATGTTTGAAAGATAGGGGTTACAGAATGGAAATCATTGATGAAAACCTTGCTATGCCTGGATCGAAATTTCATAAAGCTTTCGCCACCGATATTAAATCATTAGTGGAACAATTAAAACTGGGTAAAACAATTCGAACTCAGGAGCAGAAAAAGTATCAGGAAATAGTTTTCGATTTTAATCAAAAAGAATTTGCAAATGGTATTGGAACCTTGGGTGTTTGTAATAAAAATGAACTTGATGCATTAAATGCCTCTGAACCAAAATTGAAAATGAACAGGGGTATTCAACTTTGGCATGCAAATATTTCAAAAATGCCAACAATCAATCAACTGACTTTAGTTGTGAAGAAACAATCTACTTCTTATTTTTTAATCACAGCTTTTCCAGGGTTGCCAGCATTGCCGCTCCCTCAAAAAAATATGAATCCTTTAGACTTGGAATTATCAAAACAGTATTGGGCAGATAAAGTGTTTCTTGAAAAGTGATAAGTGAAAATCTTGTTAACCCTAGGTTTCAGCCTAGGGGCTAAGAATATATGATGAAATTGGGCTTTAGCCCTAAAGGGCAGGGTTAACAAAATTAGTAGTTCAAAATATTTAGTAAATCAAAGAACTTACTTTCTTCCAACTCCATTACTTCACCCGCTTGCATATTACCCAGCTCTATATCCTCAATCGATAAACGAATCAACCTTTTGCATTTATGATGAACCGCTGCCACCATTTTACGAACCTGATGAAACTTTCCTTCTGTTAATTGAATTTTTAACCAGGTATGCGGCAAGTGAGGAGGAATCTCATACAAGGAATTGTTTAAATATGCTGGCTTTGAAACTATTTCAACTTTACATGGCTGTGTGATATAATCGCAGCCCCCTTTAATCTGAATGGAAATCCCTTGCTGTAATTTTTGAAGCGTTTCTTCTGTAACCTTATTCTTAACCTGAACAAGATAGGTTCTGCCATGTGGCTCTTCTCCTTGAAAAAGTAGCCTTGTAGTCTTTGGGTTAGTGGTGAGTAGCAACAGGCCCTCAGAGTGGTTATCTAGTCTTCCAATGGCATGTATCCCTTCAGGAAATGAATAATTTAAATCGCCTAATAATCGAACCTGGTGTGAACTGATAAATTGAGACACCATATCATAGGGTTTATGAATGGCAAAATATCGATAACCACTTTCAGACATCTGCATTTAAATTAATAGAATCGAAGGTATAAAAGAAATCCTGCTTCCATTTCACATAAAAACTACCTTTATTATTTATAAATAGTTCCACTATGCTAACAAATAACGATATCCTCAAAAAAATACGTGTAGCGCTTTCTTTGCGCACAGAAGACATGATTCATATTTTGTCTTTAGTAGATTTTAAAATCACAAAAGGAGCATTAGGTGATTTATTTCGACATGAAGATCATCCAAGTTATGTGGAAGCAGGTGATCAGGTATTGCGCAATTTCTTGAACGGATTAGTGCTTTATATGCGCGGAAAACAGGAAGAACCGAAGAAGGAGAAATAAATAGAATTTTATTACTGCCAAATATAATTTTCAAACGTTTGCGTTGCTTCCTGTGTATTATTACAAGGAATAATTACCCTTTATTTTCATATATTCATCCCTGATTTTGTATTAAAAATCTAATCAGGAGATCACGAATATTGTAAGAATGACGGCAGAGCAACAAAGATTAAAAGTAAATGCGGGAAAGAAAGTTCCTTTGGAACAATGGGGCCCTTATCTCTCAGAAAGGCAATGGGGAACTGTTCGTGAAGACTATAGCGGAAATGGAGATGCATGGAATTATTTTCCTTTTGATCATGCACATAGCAGAGCATACCTCTGGGGTGAGGATGGGTTAGGTGGTATTTCAGATTTTTTTGGCAATATGTGTTTTGCCATTTCATTATGGAATGGGAAAGATGATATTTTAAAAGAAAGATTATTTGGTCTTGGTAATTATCAAGGTAACCACGGTGAAGATGTAAAAGAGCTGTACTATTATTTAGATAATATCCCGTCGCATTATTATATGCAGATGTTGTATAAATATCCACAGGAAGCTTTCCCTTATCAGCAATTGATAGATGCCAATGCAAGCCGTTCTAAAAACGAACGTGAATTTGAAATTTTAGATACGGGTGTTTTTGATGATAATAAATATTTCGATGTGTACATTACGTATGCGAAATACAGCAAAAGAGATATTGGAATTAAAATTGAAATTATTAATCGAGGTAAAGAATCAGCCCCCATTACGCTGTTACCCAATCTTTGGTTTTATAACCGTTGGCAACAAAATGACCTCTCCAAGAAACCCATCATTGAAGAAGTGAAAGAAGGAGTAGTGAGGGCTACTCATGAACGCTTAGGAAGTTATTACTTGTATTATCAAAAATCGAATGATCGTTTTTTTACTGAGAACGAAACTAATACTGAAAAACTTTATGGAATACCTAATGAATCAAAATTTCTGAAAGATGCATTCAATGATGCAGTAATTGTACAAAAAGATGTTCAGGCTTTGAGAGATAAAACTTCAGGTACCAAATTTGCACCTGTTTATAATTTAAAAATTGCCGGAGGCGCTTCCAAAATTATTTATTTAAGATTAGGAGACGTGTTAATTGATGCACCATTTTCTAAAGGTTATGAGAGTATCTTTCAACAAAGAAAATCGGAAGCGGATGATTTTTATAATGAAGTTTTGCCAGATAGTTTAAATGACGATACAAGAAACATCCAACGACAGGCATTAGCAGGATTATTATGGAGTAAACAATACTACCATTACGATATTGAAAAGTGGATTGGGAATAGTGATAAGATTGCACCTAATACTGAACAGCGTAAAAACGGACGCAATCACGATTGGCAACACCTGAAAAATCAGGATGTAATATTAATGCCTGATAAGTGGGAATATCCTTGGTATGCTGCATGGGACTTAGCTTTTCACTGTGTGCCAATGGCTATGATAGATCCCACATTTGCAAAGCATCAATTGAGTTTGGTGATGCGTGAGTGGTATATGAAACCCGATGGTCAGCTTCCTGCATATGAGTGGAATTTCAGTGATGTAAATCCACCTGTACAAGCATGGGCAGCATTGCAGGTGTATAATATTGAAAAGAAACAAACGGGTAAGGGAGACATTGTTTTTCTAAAAAAGATTTTTCAAAAACTTATTATCAATTTTACCTGGTGGATTAATCGAAAAGATAAAAACGGTAATAATATCTTCGAAGGAGGATTTCTTGGCTTAGATAATATTGGCGTTTTTAATAGAAGTATTCAATTACATAGTCAGGCACAATTAGAACAAGCAGATGGAACCAGTTGGATGGGAATGTATGCTTTGAATTTGATGGATATGGCTATCGAAATTTCGATGCAGGATGAAGCATTTGAAGATTCCGCTACAAAATTCTTTGAGCATTTTGTACTCATTGCAGAAGCGTTAAATGAGATGGGAATGTGGAATGATGAGGATAAATTTTATTACGACACTTTAGGTTTGCCTGGAAATAAACCTATACAACTTCGTATTCAATCTATCGTTGGATTAACTTCTCTTTTCGCTGTATCTATTATCAATAAAAAAGTATTTGAAAAGCTGCAAGATTTTACCAAACGTATTAACTGGTTTGAACAATACCGATTAAAGAATAAAAAATTCTGGCCTAATGAAGAGAAAGCAGAAGAAGATAAAATTTTAATTTCTCTTATTCCTAAAGATCGATTAATTGCCTTATTACAGCGATTGCTAAATGAAACGGAATTCCTATCACCCGGTGGTATAAGAGCTCTTTCGAAATATCATGAAGACAATCCATATACAGTAAATATTGAAGGCACGGACTATTCAATTAAATACGATCCGGGTGATAGTACCTCTGATTTCTTTGGAGGGAATAGTAACTGGCGTGGCCCAGTATGGATGCCCATCAACTATTTGATCATACAAAGCATTAAGAAGTTCGGTGAGTTCTATGATGAATCTTTAACGATTGATTATCCAACCGGTTCGGGCAATTTTATGTCGCTCACAGAAGTATCGAACGAATTAACCAAACGCGTTATAAGTTTATTTGAATTGGATGGAGCAAACTGCAGACAATTAAATGCAGAACAAAACTGGTTTTACTGTTTGCCAGAAAATAAAGATCTGGTTTTATTTTATGAGTATTTTCATGGGGATAGTGGAAGAGGCTTAGGTGCTAGTCATCAAAGCGGGTGGACAGCACTTGTAGCTGAATTGATTAATGAAGTTTCTCCTAAACATAAAAACAGAATGCCTTTTGTTCCAGAAGAAGAGGATGAAGATTAGCGTCAAATCAATGATATGTTAACTAAATTGTCTACTACAGAAATTGTAGCTTATTATCATTTACTGCCACATCCCGAAGGCGGTTATTATAAAGAAACATATCGATCCAAAGAAGAGATTGAAGTTGATGCATTACCTGCAAGATTCAATGGTAACAGGAGTTTTTCAACAGCCATCTATTTTTTATTAGAGAAGGGTAATTTTTCTGCCTTCCATCGTATTCAAAGTGATGAAACATGGCATTTTTATTCGGGACAGTCGTTGAATATTTTTGTAATTCATGAAAATGGGGAGCTTGAGACCATTCAATTGGGGGATGATATTGCAAATGGACAAACCTTTCAGGCAACAGTTCCTGCAGGAGCATGGTTTGCATCTGTTCCTGCTGAGGGTACTCATTTTTCATTTGTTGGATGTACTGTGGCTCCAGGTTTTGATTTTATAGATTTTGAACTGGCTCAGTCAGTCCAATTGATTGAATTGCATCCGCAACATGCTGAATTGATAGTAAAACTATGCAGGATTTAGTTTCTTATTTTTTTTGTTCAATAGAATGATTGGGTGACGTAGGATTTTGTGCAAGATGAATCACAAAATAACCGAGTATGCAAAGTATAATAATGATGATAATAGAAAGCATCGCCCACTTCTGATCTTCAATATGGTGTTTTAGCTTATTTCTTTTTTTCTTGACCGTATGTTTTAGAAGGTCTTGATTGATTTTATTTACAAGATCTTGCATTACTTGTGGATCTTTAAATTGTTGCAATCCTTCCACAGCATCATTCATAAAGGCTTCATCAGTCATTTGATGCTCGATCATAAAGCGTTCTTCCTCCGAAGCTGTTCCCTCTAAATATCTTTTTAGAGATTCATCGCTTGGTTCAGCACCATGGTTTAATATGTTATTAAAATCTGACATTATGATTGACTCATTTTTTGAGCAACTAATAATTTTAAATTCCGTTTCCCATTTTGAATATAGCTTTTTACCTGCAATAAACTAAATCCCGTACTTTCTACAATTTCCTGGTAGCTTTTTTTCTGAAGATAGAATAAAGTTACACAGGTTTTCTGTGGGGCATTAAGTTCATTAACTGATTGTTCCAAAAGAATTAAACTATGTTCTTTATCTAGTTCCGATAAATTTGTACTTGGCTCATCTGCCAAATTCATTTCTTCTGAAACACTAATTAATTTGGTTTTGTCCCTTAGTTGCATGAGGCAATGATTTCGGGCAATAGTATACAGCCAGCTTTTTAAATAATCAACTGGGTATTTTTGGAGTTCTGAAATAACTTTTAAGAAAACCTGTTGTACAGCATCTTTAGCGGCTTCTTCATCTTTCAAATATTTCATACAAACACCCAAAAGCATCAAGGTATATCGCTGTAATAAAATACCCAACCAAATGCTGTCCTGGTCTCTTTTAAACTTATCTAAAAGTTCCTGATCGCTGATATGTGCGTAGATGTCTTTTGGCACGCTGTTAAAATAAGCATTTATTGAAAGATGCACTATTTGTAAAATTCCATAACTTGAATACAAATTTATGGAATGCCTTTTGTAAGTCCTATTGTACCCGTAGTTCCAATGAGGGCCGAAGCCTCTCATCGTTCTGAAATGATTAGTCAATTTTTATTTGGTGAAACTGCAGAACTCTTAGAAAAGAATAATGATTTTTTAAAAGTGCGTTTGTTATATGATAATTATATTGGTTGGTGTCAGGCCAACCAGCTCCATGAAATTCCTGAAACCTTGGTTAAGGATGGAAATGCATTATTAAATGGGGATTTACTAGGTGCTGTATCCATCAATGGTACCACCATGCATATTCCATTTGGTTTGCCTTTGTATTACTTTGAACATGGTAGGGCAGAAGTAGGACATTTTAAAATGGAATTTGAAGGCAAATCCTGGAATCCGCAAGAGGCAAACTTTAATGCAGAAACAATTAATTGGCTAGCCACTCAATTTTTGAACACAGCTTATTTATGGGGTGGTAGAACAATTTATGGAATCGACTGCAGTGGGTTTACGCAACAAATCTTTCGGTTTTTAAATATTGTTTTGCCAAGGGATGCTTACCAGCAAGCGGTGTTAGGAGAAATTGTTGGATTCTTGCAGGAAGCGGTATGTGGTGATTTAGCTTTTTTTGATAATGCGGAAGGTAAAATTACACACGTTGGATTAATGTTGGATGCAGCAACTGTGATACATGCTTCAGGGAAAGTGCGAATAGATGATATCGACAATTTTGGAATTATCAATCGTGATACGGGTGAGAGAACACATCAGCTCAGAATTATTAAAAGGTATCAATAAGAAAAGCAGCTCTAGGGCTGCTTTTCTTTATAAAGTAAGTTTAAAATTTAAATTAAGTCCATTGATTTGGCAAAGTAAGTAACAGTTCCAGGCAAAGCCAACCAGAAAAATTCGCGGTGAAGAAATAATAGGGTAATTAAAATACCAAACCATACAAAGAACCATAGCCAATATTTTCCATTAGATTTTGTTGCTTCCATTATTACTTTTTTTGCAAAGATAAGGTTCGGGATTCAAATTTCAGACCCTATCCCGGTTTGTTTTCAACATTTTGAGATGGTGTATTCAAATTGGTATTTACAGCTTTTTGGGCGGGTTTATCGAAAAAAAGCATTTTTAATGATACGATCATCAAAACGATTGCAAAGACTTTCTTCATTTTATCGTCACTTAGAGTTAACGCAAGTTTACTGCCCAGAAAGCCACCAATCACAAAGGCAGCGGATATAATAAAGACCGAATTGAAATTAATATAACCTTGTTTATAGTACTGCAAAACGGCAAGAATACCAACCGGAAGCAACATAATTCCCAATGAAGTTCCTTGGGCTTGTTTTTGAGTAAAGCCCAGTAAGAGTACTAATGCTGGCACCATAATAATGCCTCCACCAACACCCACCAATCCGCTAAGCGTTCCAGCAATAAGGCCAACTAATAAAAGTAATAATATGGTAGCAGTAGTCATACGCAATGGATAAAATTAGGGAGTAAAAGTTTCCTTATAAAAACTGATGGCTTCTTTGATAATATTTAATGCCTGAGCCTTGTCTCCGAATTCTTCCACAACAACTGTTTTGTTTTCCAATTTTTTATATTCCTCAAAGAAATGGCGTAATTCATCAAAGAAGTGTTTGGGCAATTCTTCAATATTATTATAGTGGTTTACACCAGGATCATTTGCTGCCACGGCAATAATTTTATCATCAGCTTCGCCACCATCCACCATTTGCATCACGCCCACTACTTTAGCGTCCATTAAAGTTAATGGAACCACTGGAAGTGTTGTGATCACTAATATATCCAATGGATCATGGTCTCCACCATAAGTTTGAGGAATAAAACCATAGTTGCAAGGATAATAAAAGGAAGAAAAAATTACCCGGTCTAATTTTAATAATCCCGAGTCTTTATCAATCTCATATTTACAACGAGCACCCATAGGAATTTCTATCACTGCAGTTACAACTCTGGGAGCATTTTCTCCATAAGGTACTCCATGCCAAGGGTGTAATACGTATTGGGTTTTCATATTTGTATCTATTTGTATTTAATATACTTATTTATTTTGAAAACTATATTTAAAATCAACTGCCCAGCTATTATTTTGTTTAACAACTTTTAGCGTGTGATTTATTTTGTCAAAGGAATTATTATAGTGAATAAGGCTTGTAATGCTGTCTACTTCTTCAATCTGTTGAATATTAATGGAAGCGGTTCGAAGCTGCTGACGGCCTTCTTTATCCTTTAAACGAAATTCTTTTTCTTGAACATTTAAAAGTAGTTGGTTAGAAGTATCCATCAGCATATAGTGGGCTGATTTTTTAAAATCGCCTTTCAATGTACCATCAATAAATTCTCTTCCAGCATCAAAAGCATTTTCGGCTTTTGAATAGTTAACTTGATTACTGCTGCAAGCAAATATTAGAAATAGAGAAAAAAATAATAATTGTTTCATGAATTGATTTAACGGTCTAAAGATACAAATCGATGCCGAAAATTTTGAAGTTATTAAAAACTTGTAAAATGTAATACGAAGCTTTTGAAATTTACTCTATATTAGCAGCATCTTCATTTTATCAGTAACTGTAAACAATCTTATATGAGAAAGAAAATTTTAATCCTTTCAATTGCCCTGATTCAATTATCTCTGACATTCGCAGCTGTACCGGTGGTAGAATCTAAAAAAGACAGTGCCACTGCATTTGTTTCAAAGGATGACGAGGCAATGGTTAAAAACGCAGTTGCTGCTTTTAAAAGTCTTTCTAAAAAAGAAAAGAAAGCTAGAATTGCAGATGCAAAGGAATTAATGAAAAACTATAGAGCTGAAAAAGCAGCAGGGGATGTAAGTAGCAATACTGTTTTATTGGCAATTTTAGCCATATTGTTACCTCCTTTAGCTGTATATCTTCATGAAGATGCCATTAATACTAAATTCTGGCTTAGTTTACTATTGACACTTCTATTTTGGATCCCGGGAGTGATTTATGCATTAATCGTTGTATTAGCATAGGAAATTAATAGTATACGAATATTTTAAACCGGGTTATTTCATAGGGATATGAGATGGCCCGGTTTTTTTATGAGTTTTGGTAAGATTTTTTAAATAATGTGTTCTTTTTACACAATAATCGATAAATTTATACCCTAAACGATTGTTATGTCTTTCAATAAAATGCTCTTTGCAGTGCTGTTGGTTGTAACCATCAGCTCTTGTTCTAATCCTTCTGATAAGTCTGTTGCAAAAATTGATACAGCAACTGTGGATGGTCATCCCGCCTGGATCATGAATAGCAATATTTACGAAGTAAATGTTCGCCAGTATACTGCAGAAGGAACATTCAATGCCTTTGCTAAACACCTTGATCGATTAAGAGATATGGGTGTAAGTACACTTTGGTTTATGCCTATCAATCCGATCAGTAAGGTGGATAGAAAAGGTACGCTTGGTAGTTATTATGCCGTATCGAGTTATACAGAAATCAATCCCGAATATGGCACGCTTGCCGATTGGAATGCATTGGTGAAAAAAGCACATGAAATGGGTTTTAAAGTAGTAATTGATTGGGTGCCCAATCATACTGGTGCAGATCATCCTTGGTTGAAATCACACCCTGATTTTTATGTACAGGATAGCACAGGAAAGGCAATTTCACAATTTGATTGGACAGATACCAGAAAGTTGAATTATAAAAATCCGGCTTTAGTAGATAGCATGTTGGCATCAATGCAATATTGGATAAGAACTTCTGATATTGATGGTTTCCGTTGCGATGTAGCCCCAGAAGTGGCCGATTCTTTTTGGCTAAAAGCTATACCCATATTGAAAAAAGAGAAAAATATTTTCATGTTAGCAGAGGGCGATATGGGTAGAATGCATCGCGTAGGTTTTGATGCTACTTATACTTGGTCGGACTTTTCTATGATGAAATTAATTGCTGCAGGCAAACGTCCTGCATTTGCTTTGGATAGTGTGGTCAATAAAAATGATAGCAGTTTTCCTTCCAATTCTTTAAGGATGTATTTCACAAGTGACCATGATGAAAATAGTTGGAATAAGGCAGACTTTGGTACAATGCCTGGTGAATCGCATGCTCCATTTGCTGTGCTTACACAAACAATGAAACGTTCAGTTCCTTTGATTTATAGTAGTCAGGAAGAACCACTATTACGAGCAATTCCTTTTTTTGAAAAAGATACCATTCCATTTGTAAAATTATCAAGGGCTCCTTTTTATAAAAAGTTATTGAATTTGCATACAAATACTCCTGCATTAGCAGCAAATGCTGATTTCAAAAAACTCGTTTCAAGTGCTGATAATGCTATTTACGCTTATACACGAACAGCAAAAAATAGTAAAGTATTAGTGGTTTTAAATTTTACGGCCAAACCTCAAATCATTACCATTGCAGATGCTTCCATTACTGGTGATGCAACTGAACTTTTTACTGCTGCAAAATCAAATATCAAAGCAGGGCAATCATTTAGTTTACCAGCTTGGGGCTATCAGGTATTTACATATTAGTCTTTTGAATAGTTTTAGATCAGCCATCAGGAATTGTTACTTGGTGGCTGATTTTATTTTTAGCCTATTGCCTATTACCTTTGTGCCATGAATCGATCTCAATTAGTACATCAAATAAGAACTAAGCAGAACTATCTCTGCGTAGGGTTAGATACAGATATTACTAAAATTCCCAGGCATTTGTTAGATGCTGCAGATCCTATATTTGAATTTAATAAAGCGATCATTGATGCTACGAAAGATTTTTGTGTCAGTTACAAAATCAATACAGCTTTTTACGAATCACAGGGAATGAAGGGCTGGGAGAGTATGGAAAAAACTCTTTATTATATACCTGGTACACATTTAAAAATAGCAGATGCTAAAAGAGGAGATATCGGAAATACTTCTGCACAATATGCTAAAACTTTTTTTGAAGTGTTACCATTTGATGCCGTAACTATTGCACCTTATATGGGAGAAGATAGCGTTCGTCCTTTCTTGGAATATGAAAATAAATGGAGTATTGTTTTAGGCCTTACTTCCAATGCAGGAGGAAACGATTTTCAACAACTTTTTGTACAGAAAGATCCCCAGCGTATTCCTGAAAAAAGATTATATGAAAAAGTATTGGAAAAAGTAGCATCCTGGGGTACTCCTGAAAATTTAATGTTTGTAGTGGGGGCAACCCGTGCAAACGATCTTGAAAATATTCGTTCCATCATACCAGAACACTTTTTATTAGTACCTGGTGTTGGTGCTCAGGGTGGGAGTTTGGAAGAAGTTTCAAAATATGGAATGAATAGTGATTGCGGTTTATTAGTAAATGCAAGTAGAGCCGTTATTTTTGCTAGTTCCGGAACTGACTTTGCAGAACAAGCAAAGATAGTTTCAGAAGGATATCGGAATGAAATGTCTGGTTATTTAAAATAATCTACAACTATTTTATTACTTATTGATAACCTTGAAAATCTTTGAGGCCCACTGAGAATAGGCTTTTGCGGTGTAATGCAATTTGTCATCTGTTAATAAGCTCATGTCTTTTCCTGCAAGACGGGTGTCTTCAGTTATATCAATATAATGTGTATGGTATTTGCTAGAAAGCATTTTGCATATTTCATTATAGGCCTCTATTTCTTTTCCGGAAGCTTTTTTTTTCTGAGTTGCAGCAAACGGTGTAACTGTCCAGTCGGGAATTGAAAGCACAATTACTTGTTCTGATTTATTATATGCTAAATGGATGGCTTTCTTTATTAAAAATTCAAAATCGTTTGCGAAATCTGTTATCGGCAAACCTCTATATTGATTATTTACGCCTATCAAAAGACTTACAAAATCATAACTTTCATTCAATTTCCAATTAATTAAATGGTCTGCAAGTTCAAAGCTCGTCCATCCAGTTTGTGCTATAATTTCAGGTGCTTGAAAATGCTGTCCAGCTTTTCTTAATAACTGCAATGTTTGATATGGGTAACTTTGATGCAATGCAACGGATTCTCCAATTGTATACGAATCACCCAAACACAAGAAACTGTTGATATGTGTGCTCATATTTAGGAATGATTTAAAAATGTTCCTTTAAGATACAGTAAAATTGATAAACATCCTGAAAGCTGCAATAGAGTGGCGCTGGTGCAACTCTTATAACACCGGGCTCTCTGTAATCTACGATAATACCACTAGCCATCATTTTATCGTGTATGGCTCGTCCATTCTTCTTAAAATATAATGAAAGTTGTGCACCTCTTTCTTCGAAGGAAGCCGGGGTTATTATTTCAAATGAAAGATTTGGTAATTGGTTTAGTAAGTATTCTAAATAAGCAGTAAGTCGTATGCTTTTATTCCGAATAGCGACTATTCCTACCTGATCAAAAATTTCTAAAGATGCTTTTAACCCAATCATATTAAAAACTGGCGTTGTGCTAATATTCCAGCCACTTGCATCTGGTTTTGCATGAAACCCTTTCTCCATTTTAAATCTTGTCTTTTCATCGTTACCCCACCATCCCCCTAATCGAGGAGTATCTGCATTACTTGACCACTTTTCATGAATATAAATTCCACCTACTGCGCCTGGTCCGGCATTGAGGTATTTATAACTGCACCATACTGCAAAATCAACATTCCATTGATGTAATTGCAAGGGAATATTACCTACCACATGTGCTAGGTCAAAACCACAGATTGCTCCAATCTGATGTGTTGCAGCTGTTATTTTTTCGAGTTCAAAAAATTGACCCGTATAATAATTCATGCCACCCATTAAAACTAATGCGATAGAAGATGCATGCTGCTCGATAGTTTCGATAATATGTTTTGTATGCAATGTTTTTTCTCCTGCAATTGGAGCAATTTCGATGATAACATCTGCAGGCTCTAATCCAAAATGTTTTACGAGTGTTTCTATTGCATATTGGTCGGAAGGGAATGCACCAGCTTCCATTAATATTTTATACCGTGTGTTGTTGGGTTTATAAAAACTCAGCAACATGAAGTGTAAGTTAACAGTGAGTGTATTTGTAACAGTAATTTCTGAGTTACTGGCACCTGTCAATTTTGATAAACTTGGAATCAGCAATTCATGAAAATTGAGCCAGGGATTCGGGCCCCCAAAGTAGCCACCAACTGCCCTTTCTCTCCAAGACATTAATTCAACTTGTAAAGCAGCTTCTACCGATTTTGGTTGAAGTCCTAATGAGTTTCCACAAAAATAAATCGCATCTTTTCCTTCGTGCTGCGGGAAATGAAACAATGATTTAATATGGGATAGTTTGTCATCTCTATCTTGTTGTATAGCAAATGCTGGATCGGTTTTAAATTCAAATGACATGGATCAAATTTTATTTATGGTTTTACCCATTCCTTTTCGCTTTTTGCAATCACAAGTGTAGCCACTCCATTTCCAATTAGGTTGGTAATAGCTCTTGCTTCACTCATGAACTTATCAACTCCCAATAAGAATGCTAATCCTTCTAAAGGTATGCGATGTAATGCAGCGAGTGTTGATGCAAGCACAATAAAACCACTGCCAGTAACTCCTGCAGCTCCCTTAGAAGTAATCATTAAGATCAGTAACATCATTCCCAATTCACTAGGGCTTAATGAAACATTATAAAGTTGCGCTAAAAAAATGGCAGCCATGGAAAGATAAATCGAAGTGCCATCTAAGTTGAATGAATATCCAGTGGGAATAACTAATCCAACTACTGATTTACTGCATCCCATTTTTTCCAGTTTTCGCATCATGTTAGGCAATGCGGCTTCTGAAGATGAAGTTCCTAATACAATTAATATTTCTTCCTTAATATCTTTCAAATATTGCCAGATACTTAGTTTGCTATAACGCATAATGGATCCTAAGACTAAAAAGATGAAGACGAACATTGTTAAATAAACGCATCCCATCAATTTTGCTAAAGGGATCAATGTTTTTAAACCAAATTTCCCAATAGTAAATGCCATTCCACCAAAGGCCCCGATTGGAGCGAGATACATCACCCATTTTAATGCGGTAAAAACATAATGAGATATCGTACCTAAAAAATGAATAATTTTTAAACGATGCTTTGAGTAGTTAAGAATGATACCAGCAATGATGGCCACAATTAAAACTTGTAATGTAGTATTCGTTTGAAAAAATTGAAACCAATTAAATGAGGTTCCTGCTTGATTGGTAAATTTTGAAGCATCCTGAATGGGTAAGCCGGTACGATCAATTTTACCTGGCTCCAGCCAAAGTGCAACCAAGATCCCAATTCCTAATGCAAGGGTGGTAACAATTTCAAAATAGATCAATGATTTAATGCCAATTCTACCCACTTTTCTCAAATCCCCGATGCTGCTAATACCCAAAACGATGGTGAGGAAAATTATTGGAATGATAAAAAGCTTAATAAGATCAACGAATCTTTTACCTACCATTTCCATTTTAACAGCTTGCGATGGGAAAAAATAACCCAATAAAATTCCTAAAGTGATGGCTATAAGTACGTAAAAGCTAAGGTTTGTTCTGATCTGATACCAAATCGTTTTTTGAATTGGTTGAGGGGAAAGGCTAGTAGACAAGTATTATTTTTTAAGAGTTCGAAATAAAAATACAACAAAAGCGGTTCAACTGATTTCATCCCTTTAATTTTGTTCTAGACTTTGAACTGAGCAATCAGTAATTATGTACATATCAATTTTATAAATATGGCTGCTAGAACCGATCTTTTTCAATCACCCGATTATTATTTTTTGGATGAGCTTTTAACTGAAGAACATAAACTGATTAGAGAATCTGTACGTAATTATGTAAAAAAAGAAATTTCTCCCATCATTGAAGATTATGCGCAACGGGCAGAATTTCCTGTGCAGGTGGTAAAGCAATTGGGTGATATGGGCTGCTTTGGTCCTACAGTGCCTGAACAATATGGCGGTGGGGGATTAGATTATATCAGCTATGGTTTGATGATGCAGGAATTAGAAAGAGGAGATAGTGGAATTAGAAGTACGGCCAGTGTACAAGGATCTTTGGTGATGTACCCGATTTATGCCTATGGTAACGAAGCTCAACGAAATAAATATTTACCAAAATTAGCTAGTGGAGAATGGTTAGGATGTTTTGGTTTAACAGAACCTGATCATGGTAGCAATCCATCTGGAATGCTAACCAATATTAAAGATGCAGGAGATCATGTAATATTAAATGGTGCAAAAATGTGGATCAGCAATGCTCCTTTTGCACAAGTGGCAGTTGTTTGGGCTAAGAATGAAGCAGGCGAAATTACAGGTGTGATAGTAGAAAGAGGAATGGAAGGATTTAGTACACCCACTACCCACGGCAAATGGAGTTTACGTGCTAGTGCAACAGGTGAATTAGTATTTGATAATGTAAAAGTTCCAAAAGAAAATATACTTCCCAATGTTAAAGGGCTAAAAGGTCCATTGGGTTGTTTGTCAAAAGCGCGATACGGAATTGCCTGGGGTGCATTAGGTGCAGCGATGGATTGTTATGATACTGCACTTCGTTATAGTCAGGAAAGAATTCAATTTGATCGTCCAATTGGCGGATTTCAATTGCAACAAAAGAAATTGGCCGAAATGATTACAGAAATCACCAAAGGACAGTTATTGGTTTGGCGATTAGGAGTATTAATGAACGATGGTCGTGCCACACCGCAACAAATTAGTATGGCAAAAAGAAATAGCTGTGAAATAGCTACCAATATTGCTCGGGATGCCAGACAAATGTTAGGTGGTATGGGAATTACAGGTGAGTATAGCATTATGCGTCATATGATGAATCTGGAAAGTGTAATTACTTATGAAGGAACACATGATATTCATTTGTTGATTACCGGAATGGATGTAACTGGCTTAAACGCTTTTAAATAATTTGTTCATTAAGCCCTTTTGAAATGAACTTGAATAATGAAATAAAACCTAAGATATTTTTAGTAGGAATGATGGGAAGTGGTAAATCTTATTGGACCAAATTCCTTTCCAAAAAGCTAAAAACGGGAGGCTATGATTTAGATTATTTAATTGAATCGAACGAAGAGAAAACCATTGCTGAAATTTTTGCAGAAGATGGGGAGGAATATTTTAGAAAACAGGAATCTAAAATTCTAAAATGGTTCAAAGATAAAAAATCATTTGTTCTGGGAACAGGCGGCGGTACACCTTGCTATCATGATAATATGGACTGGATGAATAAAAATGGGGTGACCATTTTTATAGACTCTCCGATAAGTCAGCTTGTAGAAAGACTTATTCCTGAAAAATCTCATCGCCCGCTAATTTGCAATTTGTCTGATACAGCTTTGTTTGAATTTCTAACTCAAAAAAGGTTAGATAGATTGGCTTCTTATGAACAAGCAAAAATTAAACTTACAGGTGATGAAATTAATGAAAAGCAATTTTTAAAAATTATCAAAGAGTATGTATAAAAATTATCTGAGCATCGCATGTTTTTTAGGTGCATTAACTGTTGCCATGGGAGCTTTTGGAGCACACGCATTAAAGACATTGGTTGATGAACATACCCTGGCAATTTATGATACGGCAATAAGATATCAGTTTTTTCATGTGTTGGCTTTAGCACTTTCTGCCTTGATCTATCAATCCAATCCAAATAAATTGGTGCAACAATCTGGTCTGTTCTTTTTATTGGGGATCCTTTTTTTTAGTGGGTCATTATACTTGCTTACTTATAAAGCGGTAATTGGATCAGATGGATTTGGTTGGGTGGGTCCTATAACACCCCTTGGAGGCCTGTTTTTTATTACAGGCTGGATTTTATTAGGAATTGGCAGCAAAAAGAAACAGTAAAAGTGGAAAACTACTTCGTTATGAATCAGTTTTGCACATCCCTTGCTGCTTTATCTATCTGCTTTAAGGCATAGCTTATATTTGTTTGTATGGCTAATAGCTTAAAAAAGAAAACGCCGCCACCTCCTGATCCCGAAGTACTGAATGCTGATAAGGAAACAGATATTTCGGTTACTGAAGTAGTTAAAGACGAACGCACTGGAAAGATTGCTGGTGCTATTAGTTTATTGACAGCTATATTCTTGTTTATTGCTTTCACATCCTATCTTTTTACCTGGCAAGAAGACCAGGATATTGTACATCAGTTTGGCGTTCGGATTTTTGCAACAACTGATGTTCGGGTTACTAATTTGCTTGGTGTTTTAGGCGCATATATTGCACACTTACTTATTTTCAGAGGCTTTGGTTTAGCATCTTATCTCTTCTGCACTTTCTTTTTTGTATTAGGTATCAACTTGCTTTTCGATAAAAAAATTTATCGCATCAGCAGAAATATTAAATATGTATTAGTTGGATTGATAGTATTGAGTATGGCTTTTGCATTTGCAACACCCAATTCAGAATTTTCTTGGGGTGGGGCTGTTGGTGAGTTACTAAACGAATGGTTCATAAAATGGATGGGAAAATTAGGAACAGGCGCATTATTACTGATGGCTGTATTTTCTTATATCATATGGCGCTTTAATCCCACTTTTAAAATCCCGGAGTTTAATAAAAATAATAGCCAAGAAAATATGGCAGGTGCTGCATCATTTGCAGTTCCGGAAGATGATGAACTTCCTGTATTTAAAGAGTGGGATGAAAATAATACAGAAGCAAAATTGTTTATTCACGATCATGCTGAGCCTGGCAGTTCTAATAAATTAAAGAATGAAGGTGCAGGCATGGTTTTCAATACAACGGAAGCTCCGGAGGAATTGAATCCAATGAATCAATTTGGTTTAGAAGAAAAAGATTTGTCTGTAACTAATCTGGAGGATACAGCTGAAACGCTTGCTCCACCTATCATTCCTATACATACCATTCCAATTCATATTTCAAATCCTAAAACTTCGGATGACGCAGATTTAGAGTTAGAAATCAAAGAAATTCCAGAACCTGATACAGAGATTATTCCAACTAAAGTAGTTCCAGGTAGTCTTCAGTCAAATTATGATGCCACACTCGATTTGAAAGATTATAAGTATCCTACACTTGACTTATTAGAAACTCATGGAAGCGAAAAAATTGTACATGATCCTGCTGAGTTAGAAACTCATAAAAACCAAATCATTGCAACTTTAAAAAATTACGATATCGCTATTCAGCGAATCGCAGCAACGGTTGGACCAACAGTTACATTATATGAAATTGTTCCGGCACCTGGTGTTAGAATCAGTAGAATTAAAAACCTGGAAGATGATATTGCTCTAAGTTTGGCAGCTTTAGGAATTCGAATCATCGCACCTATTCCAGGAAAGGGTACTATCGGTATTGAAGTGCCCAATGTTCGCAAGAGTGTTGTTAGTATGAAAACCTTACTAGCATCGGATAAATTCTTAAACAATCACTTTTCATTACCTATTGCAATCGGTAAGAAAATCGATAATGAGAATTTTATTGTGGATCTGGCTTCGATGCCACACTTATTAATGGCGGGAGCAACAGGACAAGGTAAATCTGTTGGTATCAATACTATTCTTGTTTCTTTATTGTATAAAAAACACCCATCTCAATTAAAATTTGTGTTGGTTGATCCGAAGAAAGTGGAGCTGAGTTTATATCGAGTGATTGAAAAACATTTTCTTGCAAAACTTCCGGGCGAAGAAGAAGCCATCATTACGGATACCAAAAAAGTAGTGCATACACTCAATGCCCTTTGTATTGAGATGGATACACGTTATGACCTTTTAAAAGAAGCCGGTTGCAGAAATATAAAAGAGTATAATGAGAAGTTTACGGCAAGAAAATTAAATCCAGAAAAAGGACATCAGTACCTTCCATTTATTGTACTTGTAGTAGATGAGTTTGCCGATTTGATTATGACGGCTGGAAAGGAAGTTGAAATGCCTATTGCTCGTTTGGCACAACTTGCTAGAGCTATTGGGATCCACTTAATTATTGCAACTCAACGCCCTTCTGTAAACATTATCACAGGTACTATTAAAGCTAATTTTCCGGCACGAATGGCATTTAAAGTGTCTTCTAAAATTGATAGTCGTACTATTTTAGATGCTGGCGGTGCAGAGCAATTAATTGGTAAGGGAGATATGCTGGTTAGTTATAATGGAGAGATTACAAGATTGCAGTGTGCTTTTGTGGATACCCCCGAGGTAGAAAAAGTATGTGCTTTTATTGGGAATCAAAAAGGCTATCCACAAGCATTTTTATTACCTGAATATATAGACGAGAAAGATTTGGAAGGAAGAGATTTTGATAGCAATGACCGTGATGCTTTATTTGAAGATGCAGCGAGGTTGATTGTACAAAGTGGTGTAGGATCAACTTCATTGATTCAAAGAAGGATGAAATTGGGTTATAATAGAGCAGGCAGACTCATGGACCAATTAGAAGCAGCTGGAATAGTGGGGCCCAATCAGGGCAGTAAAGCACGCGAAGTGCGTTTCAAAACCGAAATGGAATTAGAGCAATACCTCGATTCATTAAGTTAAATTTTATCTTTTTTAAACCTCAGCTGAGAAGCAAAGTCTTATAATTGAATGTTGATATGCGTATAAATGATTGTATTCGTATATTTGATCCATTAAATTCTAGTATGAAAAAAATCTACTTGCCAATTTTTACCCTTTTACTTTTTTCCAATTTATTATTCGCGCAGAATGATCCGAATGCCAAGAAAGTGTTGGATGCTGTTAGTAGTAAGGTGAAAAGTTTTAAAGGTGTGTCAGCGAATTTCACCATTAAATCGGTTAGTAGCAAAGGGAAAGACAATGGAGTAAAATCCGGAACGATTTCTATCAAGGGTCAGAAATACGTATTGAAACAAGGAAAGAACGAGATCATTTGCGACGGAACCAATATCTATAATTTCGATGGTAACAAAACCATTACTAAGTCTGTTCTGGAAGAGTCTAATCAAACTTTGAGCCCACAGAATTTGTTATCTAATTTTTATGATAAAGATTTTAATTACAAGTTGGTCTCTACAGCAGGCAAGTTGAATGAAATTGAGTTAACACCTATTGATAAAAGAAAGAGTTTTTTGAAAGTGAATATTTTTATCGATAAGTCAAAGAGTATGATTACAAAAGCTAAAGTGTTAGATAAAAGCAATAACACCATAGAATTTGTACTTACCAATTTAAATACGGCAGCAAATTTGCCGGATGCAAATTTCCAATTTGTGAGATCAAAATATCCGAAAGACGCAGAAATATTGGATTAATACTATTTCGAATTATTTTAAGAACCATTTGTGAAAATCAAATGGTTTTTTTTATGTCTTGTGTGTAATTTCACAGTATGAAAAAAATAGGTCTGCTTCTAGCCATTTTAATCACTGCTAATTGGGCTGATGCACAGTTTTCGGTACGACTAGTTGTTTCCTCAGTTGCAACTCGTGTGCAGGATGATATCTATGTGTCAGGCAATTTCAATGATTGGAACCCAAAGGATGAAAAGTATAAATTAAAAGTATTTGGAAACGGAAGAAAATCAATTGTGATCAACGATTTGCCAGCCGGAGTTTATGCATTTAAATTTACAAGAGGTGGATTTGAAAAAGTGGAAACAACCAATGACGGTAGAGATATTAGTGATCGAATCATAGAAGTAAATGCAGATGTTTCATTAGATCTAAAAATCGCTGGCTGGAAAGACGATTATCCAGATAAACCGAAAAGATACACTGCAAGTCCGCAAGTAAAGATCATGGATACTGCATTTAAAATGCCACAACTAAGTAGAACCCGAAGGGTTTGGGTCTACCTTCCCAAAAACTATGCGCAATCTGGAAAAACGTATCCAGTTGTTTATTTGAATGATGGTCAAAATTTGTTTAATGAACAAACTGCAGCATTTGGTGAATGGGGTGTAGACGAATGTTTAGATAGTTTGCAAAATCAATTAAGTAAAGAGGCAATCATTATAGGGATTGATAATGGTGGCGATAAAAGAATGACAGAATACAATCCTTACGATCATCAACAGTTTGGAAAAGGGGAGGGTAAAGCCTATGTTGACTTTTTGGCAAATACATTAAAACCTTATATCGATAGCAAATACAGAACGATGAAAGGGGCTGACTATACATTGGTAGGTGGAAGCAGCATGGGAGCTGACATCAGTCTTTTTGCCGTATTTGAATATCCCAATGTCTTTGGAGGGGCTTTATTGTTTTCGCCGGCATTCTCAGTTACGCCTTCCCTATTTGATGCTGCAACTAATTTCAAGAGTGCTAATATGCCAAAATTTTATTTCTATGCAGGTGGTAAAGAAAGCTCTAGTATGGTTGGAGATATGGAAAAAATGATTGGAATATTGCAATTCAAGAATAGGATCCAAATTCGAAAAACGGTAAATCCCCTGGGGCAACATAATGAACAAAGCTGGCGTAGCGAATTTCCAGATGCCTATCGTTGGTTGATGAAAGATTATTGATAAACAGAAAATTACTAATCAGTAATAGATTATTTCTAATCAATGCGATAAGATACGCCTTCAATTGCTAAATCTGTATTGTTGAATACCGATTTAGTTTCTTGTAGAAAATCATCTAGTTTTTCATATTTGCTGCTGAAATGTCCTATCAATAATTTTTTTGCATTGGCTTTAATGGCAAAATTGGCTGCCTGAATAGTGGTAGAGTGGAATCTTGTGATGGCTCTTTCTTCCAGTTCTTTTAGATAGGTTGTTTCATGATACAGCAGATTTGCGTTCATTACTTTCTCAGCAATTGATTCTGTATATTTTGTATCTGCGCAATAAGCATAGGAGGAATCAGGAATGTTGGCAGAGGTTACAAGTTCATTTGAAATAGTTTCTCCTGTCTTGCTAATATAATCAAGACCTAATTTTAACTGATCATAAAAAGCAGCCGGCACACCAAATTCAATTACTTTCTCACGTATGATTTTTCGGGGGTTCCTTTTTTCTGTAATCAAAAAGCCCCAGCATGGAATTCGATGTCTAGTTTCAAAACAGGCTACACTGTATTTTGGATGATCTAAAATCAATCCTTCTTTTTCCAAAGGATGAAACAAAAGCGAAAATGGCAGTGTAGTATTAGCCACCTTGAGTTGTAATTCTATGATCTCAATGAGTTGAGCTGGGCCATATAGATTTAAAGGGTGTTCCCGACCCAATAAACCCATGCTTGTTATGAGTCCGATTAATCCAAAATAATGATCGCCATGTAAATGAGAGATGAAAATATGACCGATTTTGCTATGCCTTATTCTGTAACGGGAAATTTGCATTTGAGTTCCTTCTCCACAATCAATTAGAAACAGCTGTTCATTCAAAGTAACTAACTGTGCCGTAGGGTGACGGTCATAGGCAGGTAATGCCGAATTGTTACCTAAGATAGTTACTCCAAACATGTATTATATTGTATAATACTCTCTAACTATTAGATGTACTTATTTATTGTTGCGAATTGACTAATTATTTATAATATCTATGTTTGCTAGGAAACGCCTAATTTTAGCAACTGTGTAAAATGGCTAAAAAATCAAGCGTAAAAATTCGATTATTCGTTGATTTATTACTACTTTTGCAGCCGATAAAAAATTAGAAGTAAATTTCCGGAGTCTTTTTAAAAAATTTGAGATGCCTTATTTAACAACAGAAAAGAGAGCAAGTATTTTTGCTGAATTTGGTGGAAAAGCCACTAACACTGGTTCAATTGAAGCACAAGTTGCTATTTTGACTGAACGTATCGTTCAGATTTCCAAGCACTTACAAGCCAACAAGAAAGATTTTTCAACCCAACGTGGTTTGATGAAAATGGTTGGTCAGCGTAAGCGTTTGCTAAGCTATATGCAGAAGCACAACCTTACAGGTTACCGTGCGTTAATCGAAAAACTAGGTCTGAGAAAATAATTTTTCCATGATACTTTTAACTATTCCCAACTGACAATTTTGAAACAGTTGGGAATAGTTGTTTGTGTCAGTACCTTATTTTACCCGATTCTTCCAATCACAAGGGCTACGATTTAGCGGTTTCTACCAACGATTTAGCAGCCTACTACACAAAAAACATGTTATCACAACCGAAATCAGTAAAGTTTGACCAGGGTGGTGGCCGTGAGGTTACTATCGGAACAGGTAAATTGGCCCGTCAGGCTGATGGAGCTGTTACCGTTTCTCAGGGAAACTGCGTAATACTGGCAACTGTAGTTGCCAATAAAGATCCTAAAGAAGGACAAGATTTTTTTCCATTGAGTGTTGATTATCAGGAAAAATTTGCTTCTGCAGGTCGTATTCCGGGCTCATTCTTCAAAAGAGAAGCTCGTTTAAATGATTATGAAATATTAACCAGTCGCTTAATTGATCGTGCCTTACGTCCACTATTTCCTGAAGACTATTTGTGCGATGTACAGGTATTGGTGAGTTTGATTTCAAGTGACGCAGAAGTGATGCCTGATTCATTAGCTTGTTTGGCTGCTTCAGCTGCACTGGCTGTATCAGATATTCCAATCAAAGAAATGTTGAGCGAAGTTCGTATCGCACGTTTGAACGGTGTGTTCATCGTAAACCCAACACGTTCTGAGTTAGCTGCTTCTGATCTTGAATTCTTGATCGCTGCCACAGAAAAGAACTTGATGATGGTGGAAGGTGAAGCTAAAGAGTGTTCTGAAGCTGACTTGATTAAAGCACTAGAATTAGCTCATGATGCAATCCGTATTCAGATTAAAGCACAAGCAGAATTGCGTGCTTTAGTTGGTGTTACTGGAAAGCGTGATTATAAAAAACCAGCTTCTGATGAGGCTGTAAACGAAAAAGTAATCGCTTTTGCTAAGCAAAGAGTGTACGACATTTCGAAAAAAGGTTCTGCTAAACACGAACGCACTGATGCATATGCTTTGTTGAAAGACGAGTTGATTGCTAGCCTTGGTGAAGAAGTAACTGATCTTGAAAAGAAATTAGCTAAAAAATACTACGAAGACCTTAAATGGGAAGTAGTTCGTGATATGATGTTAGAAGACCGTATCCGTTTGGATGGTCGTCAGTTGGATCAGGTTCGTCCATTAGCGATGGAAGTTGAACCACTGCCAGCACCACACGGTTCTGCATTATTTACCAGAGGTGAAACGCAGTCTTTAACTACCGTTACTTTCGGTACAAAGTTGGATCAATTATTGGCCGAAACTGCGGCTAGTTCTGATTATAGTAGTTTCTTCTTGCATTATAATTTCCCTCCATTCTCAACAGGTGAAGTGAAAATGATGCGTGGTGTAGGTAGAAGAGAAGTTGGTCATGGTAACTTGGCAATGAGAAGTTTAAAGCAAATGATGCCAGGTAACGAATATCCTTACACTGTTAGAGTGGTGAGTGATATTTTAGAAAGTAATGGTTCTTCTTCAATGGCTACTGTTTGTGCTGGATCTTTAGCATTGATGGATGCAGGTGTGCCGATTCCAAAACACGTTAGTGGTGTGGCAATGGGATTAATTACCAGAGCCGATGGAAAATATGCAATCCTTACCGATATCTTAGGTGATGAAGATCATTTAGGTGATATGGATTTTAAAGTTACTGGTACTCGTGATGGTATTTGTGGAGTACAGATGGATATTAAAGTGGATGGTTTGAGCATGGCTGTAATGATGGAAGCATTAGAACAAGCACGTAAAGGCCGTTTACATATTTTGGATGCGATGTACGAATGTATGCCAGCAGCCAGAGCTGATGTTAAATCTCATGCTCCTAGAATGGTTAAATTAATTATCGATAAAGAATTTATCGGTGCTGTAATCGGACCAGGTGGTAAAGTAATTCAAGAAATTCAACGCGAAACCGGTACAACAATCAATATTGAAGAAGTAGGAAATACTGGCGAAGTAAGTATCTTCTCTGCGAATAAATCAGCTGTTGATAAAGCAGTAACATGGGTTCGTGGTATCACTGCAGTTCCTCAAATTGGAGATGTATATGAAGGTCCAGTAAAAGGTATCAAAGAGTTTGGCGCATTTGTTGAGTTCATGCCTGGTAAACAAGGTTTGTTGCATATCAGCGAAATTAGCTGGAAGCGTCTTGAAACCATGGATGGCCTCTTTAACGAAGGCGATATGGTTAAAGTAAAACTTGTTGGGTTAGATCCTAAAACGGGTAAGTTCAAATTAAGCCGAAAAGCATTAATGCCAAGACCAGAATCTAGTCCGAGAGAAGAGGGCAGACAAGGTCAATCAGAAAATGCCTAATCAATATTTTAAATGCCCTCGAAAAAAACTCGGGGGCATTTTTTTTATACTCACTGATCATTCTTAATCATTTCTAAATATGAAGGATTCAACCATTCAGATTGAAATAGCAGCTAAAGATGAAGCGTTGAAGGAAACTTTGATTGCTCAACTTGCTTCCATTGGATTCGAAGCCTTTGAAGAAATGCCTGATACTTTGAAAGCATTTATTCCTTCCAATCAATACAACAAAATACAGTTGTTATCAGTATTAGGTGAACTTAGTTTTCAGGAATTGGAAATTGAAAAACAAAACTGGAATGAATTATGGGAATCCAATTTCGAACCAGTACAGGTCGAAAATTTTGTGGGTATAAGAGCCTCTTTTCATGAATCCTTTAAAGAGGTGGAACATGAAATTATAATAACTCCTAAAATGAGTTTCGGTACAGGGCATCATGCAACCACTTATTTGGTAATGCAAGCCATGCGCAACTTAGTTTTGGAAAATAAAACAGTTTTTGATTTTGGTACGGGCACAGGAATTCTTGCAATCCTGGCAGAAAAATTAGGAGCCCAACAAATTCTGGCTATCGATAATGATGATTGGTGTATCGAAAATGCATCAGAAAATATCGAAATTAATCATTGTCAAAAAATACAAATATCGAAAGCCGATACGGCATCCAATGAAAAACGGTTCGATATCATTCTGGCAAATATTAACAAGCATATCATTTTGGCAAATATTGCTTTTCTTGACCTGGCATTACAAAATGGGGGAACTATTTTGCTAAGTGGACTTTTAGTGGAAGATGAGTCAGATATTCTAAAAGCCTGTGAATCTGTTGGTTGGATACATCAGCTAACGAATACTAGAAATGGATGGATTGTTTGCCAATTTAAGGGTAAATAAAATATTAACTGGTTTGTATTAAGGATTTGTTAACCAAGAGTTCCCTATATTTGAGCTTCAAAAAACTTCAACCCAAATTTCAATGAACGAAATTCTGCTCATTGTACTGGCCTACTTAATTGGTTCTATACCCACTGCAATTTGGGTAAGTAGGAAGTTTTTTAATATCGACATACGTGACTATGGTAGCGGAAATGCAGGTGCTACCAATACATTCAGAGTGTTGGGTCCTAAATGGGGATCTTTTGTAATGATGGTTGATGTGTTCAAAGGAGTAGTTGCCACTTCACTCTATATTCTTTTACCTTATTACTTGACTGATGAATGGGACCGTACCAACTTTATGATTGGTTTGGGGCTTGCTTCTGTTATTGGGCATATTTTTCCAATATGGGCAAACTTTAAAGGTGGTAAAGGTGTTGCTACTCTATTGGGTATGGCTGTAGCAATACAACCAGTTGTTGCCATTTGTTGTATTGGCGTATTCCTGATGGTGCTTTATCTGACTCGATTTGTTTCTCTCAGTTCAATTTTGGCCGGCGTATCCTTTATGGTTTTCATTTTATTCATATTCAATGAAAAAGAAACCCTCTATCGCATATTTGCTGTTCTGGTAGCATTAATGGTAGTACTGACCCACCAAAAGAATATTGGACGCATCTTAAAAGGCACTGAAAGTAAGGTCCCGATCTTCAAAAGCAGAGATCGCCGTAGACAAAAGCTGAAAGATTAAGGTTACTAGTCGAGACCCTTATTTAAGTAATTAGCGGTCCATTCTAAGTATTTCATTTATTTTTTATTTGTACAGATGTATTATTAAAAAATATAATTCGATAGTCGTATCAATGCAATTAGCCTTCCTTTTTTCCTTGTATTTTAAATTATAAGGCTTTTATGTGTAGGATTTCGGCTGAATATTTCGTAACTTCGCCGTCCTTATTGATCACCTAAACTTCTTTTTAGGCATGTCCAATCAAAATGTATTTGAGAAGTTACAGTTAAAAGACGAGAAAAACCTGTTGATTCAGGGAATTCCATCTTCTATTGAAAAGCAATTTGCAAAGTTGACATACGCTAAAAACGTAACCCCTTTGTTGAAGAGTAAGAAAGTTGATTTTGCTTTAATTTTTGCTTTAAGTCAGCAGCAATTAAATCAAATTCTTCGTGAAGTGTTGCCTGCATTACGGGAAGACAGTAAGCTTTGGGTTGCTTATCCAAAAGCAACTAGTAAGATTGTAAGTGATCTTAATCGCGATTGTAGTTGGGAAATGCTCACAAAACTCGAATATGAATCTGTTCGTCAGGTTGCAGTCGATAATGTTTGGAGTGCTATCCGTTTTAAGAAATTAGACCAGATTCCAAATCGAGACCGCAGTTTTTCTGAAATCAAGACTTCAGAAATGAATGGTGTTGATTTTGAAAAGCGTTTAGTAGTTCCTCCCGCTGAATTGGGAAGTATGTTTTTAAAACATAAAGAGGCACAACAATTCTTTACTTCTCTTTCTTTTAGTAATCAGAAAGAATATGTGAGTTGGATTGAAGCAGCAAAAAAAGAAGATACGCGCAAACGCAGACTAGAAACTGCTTTGGAGAAATTACTTGCTGGAAAGAAGAACCCGACTGAGAAGTAAATTCAAAAGTCAAAATTCAAAAGTCAAAATTCAAAAATAATAAAGCCTCTGATAATTCAGAGGCTTTGGTTTTAATATTAGAAATAAAGCTTTCCGATACTAGGAAGCTTTTTTTTTACTTTTTATTTTTGACTTTTTAATTTTGAATTTTTACTTAATAATAACCGTCCCCAATTGTTTCGTAATTTCTCTTTCTATAGATTTTAAATGCTGGTGTAATTCAATTAAACGCATCTGTTCTTCTACTGGAGCATTTTCCATATCGCGCTGATTTTCCTCAAACATTTTTTTGAGTTTACGAAGCTTATAATAATTGACACTCATTTGAACATCCTGTCGGCTAATATCTCTGTTTAAAATAAACATGCCTTCCATTTTTGTATCCCACTTTGTGCTTAATTCATGTGCATGCATACTCAGCTGAATTACTAAATTTCTGATCGACTCATTGGCATGATACAACATTGTTTTTGTACTTGGTTGCAAACCATCTACAAACATCTTTTTGTAAGTTTCAAATAATGCTTCCAATTGTGGATTTTCAAAATGAAATTGATCCAGTTCTTGAAAAATATATTCTGCCATTGTTGTTTGTTCATCCCATTGAAGCAATCCATA
Organism: Bacteroidota bacterium; assembly: GCA_037139075.1. GTDB lineage: Bacteria > Bacteroidota > Bacteroidia > Chitinophagales > Chitinophagaceae > Sediminibacterium. The sequence goes on along the minus strand of JBAXHC010000011.1, from coordinate 15,567 downwards.
TTCCAATAAAGCTCTTAGCACATTTTTTTCGTGTGCTTCATCTTTATTAAACAATAATTGCGAATCATCTAATACGTCCTCAGGTTGAGCTGCGGCCGATTTTTGTTCTTCTAGAAGATTATCTGAGGCCTGTTTTTTTTCTTCCTTAACAACCTTGTCTCTTTTTAATTTATTAACAAGATTTGTAAGCCCAGTTTCATCAATTTTAAGTAGCTGTGCAGATTGTCGAATATAATCATGTTGTTTAGTAAAGTCCTCTGCTTTATTTAATTTACTGATGGTCTCTGCAACCTGATTAACTACGGCACTTTTTTTAGAAACATCATTCCCAGCTTCTTTCAGCATCACTTCTAATTGAAAAAGAATAAAATCTTTTTTATTAAGTGCAATGAATTCATTGAATGCAGTAACCCCTACTTTATTTACATAACTATCTGGGTCCTCTTTGTCAGGAATCAATACCAGCTTCACGTTCAGCCCTTCTTCAAGTGCCATGTCCAATCCCCTCAATGCAGCTTTTATACCAGCACTATCGCCATCATATATAATAGTAAGATTAGAAGTATATTTTTTTACAAGTCTTAATTGATCCGTAGTTAAAGAAGTACCACCACTTGCAACTACATTTTCAATTCCAGCTTGATGCAGACTTACTACATCAGTATAACCCTCTACTAATAAGCATTCATTTGCTTTATCAATTGCCTGTCTTGCAAAATAAGATCCATACAAAATTTTACTTTTTGAGTAGATCTCATTTTCTGGAGTATTGATATATTTTGGAGCACGGTCGGCTTTACCTATAACCCTGGCTCCAAAGCCAATTACTTTTCCTGAATTATTATGAATAGGAAAAATAATACGGCCTCTATAATTATCTGCTAATTCATTGTTACTGCGAATTGCAACCAATCCTGTTTTAGGAAGTATTTCAGAATTGAATTGGTTTTCTAATAATGCTTTAGTAAGTGCATCTTTAATATCCGGACTGTATCCAATCTGAAATTTTTGAATAATCGGTTCTCTAAAACCTCTTTCTTGTAAATAGGAGAGGGCTACATTTTTTCCTTCTTCTGTTTCTGTTAATTGTGTTGAAAAAAACTTCTGTGCAAAATGATTGATAGCAAATAAACTATCCGCGGTTTGATTGAGTAGTTTTTGTTCAACAGTAGATTCCGTCTCTTCAATTTCAATATTATATCTGGCAGCTAACCATCTTAATGCTTCAACATAACTATATTTCTCATGCTCCATGATGAAGCCGATACTATTTCCACTTTTACCGCATCCAAAACATTTGTAAATTTCTTTTGCAGGGGAAACCGTAAAAGACGGACTTTTTTCATTGTGAAAAGGACAAAGCCCCAGATAATTGGTGCCTCTTTTTTTCAATTTTACAAACTCGCCCACTACATCGAGGATATCGATATGATTGGTGATCTGTTGTATGGTATTGGGCGAAATCATGACATCGAAATTAAACCTTTAGTGAGCAGTCAGCAATTTAATTAACATCAAACTCCATATCATCACTATCCATTAACTCTCTTTCTATTTCTTCCATCTGAACAATATCCCATGCTTCACTTTCTGTTGGAGTACAGTTTAAAAAGTCGAGCAACTCCATTTTTTCAAAAGTTGATTCTGCCGTATCAGATAAAGAACAAATAACAAAAGAAGCGCTTTTCTCATAAAACTGCTGTTGCAATTCGGCAATTTGAACGGCAGCCGCTTCCTCTATTTGCGAAACATGTTCCATTTTTAACACTACATTTCTGACGGTCTTTTCTAACTGGTTTAGACAGGTTTTCTCAATTTCCGCTGCTATATTGACAGTTAAATCTGTTAATATCGGGGTTACAACAGTAAATTTCTCCTTGGTATCAATTTTGAGTTCCATATTAAATAATTCATTAACAATCTGTGCATAAATGGCACGCAACTTCACTCAAAAATATTCGTTATAATTGTATAAATCCAATTTTGATTATGGATAATAATTTTTCAGCACAAGTAAAAGAGATCATTTCCTTTAGCAGGGAAGAGGCATTGCGTTTAGGGAACGACTTTATTGGAACAGAACATCTCTTGTTGGGGTTGATACGTGATGGGGATAATACCGCTATCAAAGTACTCAAACAACTCAATATAGACTTGTATGAACTGAGAAAGGAAGTAGAATTAGCCGTTAAAGACAAAACGGGTAAGAATATAGCCAATATCAATAGTCTTCCACTAACAAAGCAAGCCGAAAAGGTAATTAGAGTAACTGTTTTAGAAGCCAAAGCTTTAAAGAGTCCGTTGGTGGAAACAGAACACCTGATGCTAAGTATTCTTAAGAATAAAGAAAACATTGCTACACAAATCTTAAATCAGTTTGATGTGGATTATGATTTATTTCGTAATGAATTAGGGATGGTTGGATCAACCAATCCAAATCCAAGAAGCGAATTTTCTGACGAAAATGAAGACGAGTTTGATGAAGAGAAAAGAGGTGCAGGCTACCAATCACAAAAAGGTGGCAAAACTGTTCCTGGGGCTAAAAGCAAAACACCCGTACTCGATAATTTTGGAAGAGATATTACCAAACTTGCAGAAAGTGGTACGCTTGACCCTATTGTTGGCAGAGAGGCAGAGATTGAACGCGTAAGCCAAATTCTTAGTCGCCGTAAAAAGAACAATCCTATTTTAATAGGAGAGCCTGGTGTGGGTAAGACAGCTATTGTGGAAGGTCTTGCATTACGAATTGTTCAACGCAAAGTGAGTCGTGTACTTTTTGATAAAAGAGTAATTAGTTTAGACCTTGCAGCATTAGTGGCAGGAACAAAATATCGAGGACAGTTTGAAGAGCGTATGAAAGCCATCATGAATGAGTTAGAGAAAAACAGAGATGTGATTCTTTTCATTGATGAAATACATACCATTGTTGGTGCTGGAGGTGCAAGCGGATCACTTGACGCTTCTAATATTTTCAAGCCGGCTCTTGCTAGGGGAGAACTCCAATGTATCGGGGCTTCTACTTTAGACGAATATCGTATGCATATTGAAAAAGATGGTGCATTAGATCGTCGTTTCCAAAAAGTGTTGATCGAGCCACCAAGTGTGGATGAGACCATTATGATCTTGAACAATATCAAATCGAAATACGAAGACTTCCATAATGTAACTTATAACGATGAGGCCATTGAAGCTTGTGTGAAATTGAGTGATCGTTATATGACGGATCGTTTATTGCCAGACAAAGCAATTGATGTATTAGATGAAGTAGGAGCAAGGGTTCACTTGAAGAATATCAATGTGCCTGAAGAGATCGTTGAGCTCGAAAAGAAAATTGAAGACGTTAAGAACGAAAAAAATAAAGTAGTGAAGAGCCAACGCTTTGAAGAAGCTGCAGCACTTCGTGATACAGAAAAAAAATTAGGAGAGGAGTTAGAAAAAGCAAAAGGAATCTGGGAAGAGGAAAGCAAAAATAAACGCTATCCAATTATTGAAGAACATATTGCCGAAGTGGTAAGTATGATGACTGGAATTCCTGTGAAACGTATGGTTCAGGCGGAAACTGAAAAGTTACGCAAGATGAGCATCGACATGGGGGATATGGTTATTGGTCAGGATGAAGCGATTCAAAAAGTAGTGAAAGCTATTCAACGTAATCGAGTTGGTTTAAAAGATCCCAAGAAGCCAATTGGTACATTTATTTTTCTTGGTCCAACCGGTGTTGGTAAAACAGAGTTAGCCAGATCATTGGCCAGATACATGTTCGATTCAGAAGATGCCTTGATTCGTATCGATATGAGCGAATACATGGAGAAGTTTACGGTGAGTCGCCTGATCGGTGCACCTCCGGGTTATGTAGGATATGAAGAAGGTGGACAGTTAACAGAAAAAGTTCGTCGTAAACCATACTGTGTAATCTTATTGGATGAAATCGAAAAAGCCCATCCGGATATTTATAATATTCTATTACAGGTATTGGATGATGGACAGTTAACAGATGGCCTTGGCAGAAAAATTGATTTCAAAAACACGCTTATCATCATGACTTCGAATATTGGTGTACGCCAGTTGAAAGAGTTTGGTGATGGTGTTGGATTTGCAACAGCAACAAGGGTTCAAAATGCGGAAGACAATAATAAAGCTGTCATTGAAAAAGCACTGAAACGTACTTTCTCACCAGAATTTTTGAATCGTATTGATGATGTAATCATTTTCAATGCACTGACAAAAGAAAACATCTTCAATATCATAGATATTTTAATGAAAGGTGTTACCAAGCGTTTGCAAAACTTAGGGTTCACAATGGAATTAACATTAGAAGCCAAAGAGTTTATTGCAGATAAAGGTTATGATGCTCAATTTGGTGCAAGACCTTTACATAGAGCACTCCAGAAATATCTTGAGGATCCGTTAGCAGAAGAAATCTTAAATATGAGTGTAAAAGCAGGAGATAGACTTATTGCAGATCTGGATAAAGAAAATGGCAAAATTAAATTTATCTATCAACCGAATGCAGAAGAACCAAAAACTTCGGAAGCGTAGGATAAAAAATTAAAAGTCAAAATTCAAAATAAAAGCGGGTTGTCTTTATAAGGCAACCCGCTTTATTTTATGCGTATTTTTTTGACTTTTGACTTTTGAATTATTGTATATCCCAAGCAAGTGCCGACGCCCCTAAGATAGCAGCGTCTGACTCTTTTAAATGACTTACAAGAATCTTTACTTTGTTTTGGAATACTTGAATCAGGTTGGCTTCCATACTTTCTCTGGTGGGCTTTAAAATTAAATCTCCAGCTTTTGTGAGTCCGCCAAAAAGAACAATGGCGGATGGACTAGAGAACATCACAAAGTTTGCTAAAGCCAAACCAAGAATTTTTCCGGTGAAGTCAAAAATATCTTTCGCTAACTGATCTCCAGCCATAGCAGCGTCATATACTTTTTTAGAATCAAGCTGGTCTTTTGGTACATCGCGTAATAAACTAGGTGTATCAGAGTTCTCTAATAATTCAATTGCTGTATTACGCACACCTGTTGCTGAAGCATAGCTTTCTAATGAGCCTCTTTTTCCAGTGCCTTCATGATAGCGGCCATCAGGAATTACAATCACATGTCCCAATTCACCAGCAAATCCATCATGCCCATAAATTAAATTGCCATTAGCTACAATACCGCTACCAACGCCAGTTCCTAAAGTGATCATAATAAAATCATTCAGGTCCTTTGCTGCTCCGTATTTCATTTCACCTAAAGCAGCAGCATTTGCATCATTGGTAATAACAACAGGCAATTTAAATTCATCCTGAACTAATCGAGCTAAAGGAATAATGCCCTTCCACGGAAGATTAGGTGCATATTCGATAGTGCCGGTATAAAAATTACCATTAGGTGCACCAACTCCAATGCCACGAATTCTTCCTATACCGCCCACATTATCTATTAACGGCTGTACATTTTTATGCAACTCTTCTATGAAACCTTCAATTGTTTCATGTCCTCTTGTAGACATGTCGCTTGAGAAAAGCACATTTCCTTCTCTGTCTACGATACCAAATTTAGTTCCTGTACCACCAATGTCGATACCTATCGCTAATTGTTCCAAGCCGGAATTACTGACTGCCATTTTTATAAATAATTAAATGAAAAATTAATGACCTCCACCGGTAGTTTTAATATCGTAGTCAATACCCTGTGATTTCAAAATTGATTTTACGCGAACTGCATAAAATGTTAAGTATGCAAAACACAATGCACCCACAATATAGCTGTATTGAATACCCAGTATTTTATCATCTGCAACCCAGCCTTGCAAAGCTGCAATAACACCGCCACCCATGATCATCATAATCAATAAGCTACTTCCCTGGTTGGTATGTTTACCCAAACCGGCAAGTGCTAAAGTGAAAATACATGGCCATAAAGTACTGCAAAACAATCCAACACTAATAAAAGCAAATGCACTAAACATTCCAGTAGTAAGCATGCCAATAATCATAGCAATGATACCCAATCCAGAAAATATTAATAGCATCCTGGCAGGGTTTCCTTTACTTGTAATATTTCCAATAATCATTGCAACAATTACAATAGCATAAATATAGAAGCTACTCATGTCATGCTGTGCAATGGTATTGACGATTAAGAAAACAGCAAATGCTAAATAAGGCATTACAAAAGCCAATATCTTTTCTTTGCTTTGAGATACGCCAAAAGCACCAACCGAGTTGGTCCATCTTCCTATCATTAAACTAGCCCAATACAATGAAATATAAGGAGCTACTTTATCTGTAGTGATACCTGCATGCTGACGCATAAATTCAGGTAAGTTAGTAGCAGTAGCCACTTCAACACCCACATAAACAAATATTCCAATCATTCCCAATACCAACTGAGGGTATTGCAATGCAGAAGTTTTATGTAAAACTTTGCTGCTGCTTTCAGCTTCTTCTTCAGCAACATGATCTAAATCAATTTTATTTGGAATTGATGAGAACTTAAAGAAAATAGCCACCAATACAAATGCAACACCTAAAATCAAATAAGGTGTTTTTACACTTTCAATGCTGGCTTCTACATTACCACTGCTTACACTTCCAAAAATGGCAAAGCTTACTAATAATGGTCCAATAGTAGTACCAAAATTATTAATTCCACCCGCCATACTCAAGCGCTGAGAACCGGTTTTAGGATCTCCAATTACCACGGCCAATGGGTTCGCAGCAATTTGTTGCAAACTAAATCCTAAAGCAACTATGAAAAGTGCTGTAATCATTAAATTGAATGAACCTTGATTTGCAGCCGGGAAAAATAATAAAGTACCAAGAGCTGAAATAATCAGACCCACAGCAATACCATTTTTATAACCGATTTTATTTAACAAATCACCCCCAATTGCTGATGATACACCTACATAAATAAGGGATCCAACAGTATAAGCTACATAAAAAGCCACAGCTACTAATTGACTTTGTAATTGCGTTAGGGTAAAGGCTTTCTTAAACACTGGAATCAGAATGTCGTTGCTGGCAGCGACAAATCCCCAGAAAAAAAATACGGTAATTAGGGTACCGAATTGCGACCAATTTGTTTTTTGATTCATGGCAAGCTTAATATTGGTTGTGAATTGAATAAGCTGTAAAATAAATATATTTTACCAAGCAGAAAACTTTAAATGTTTTTTGCCCTTATGCTAATTCATTCCTAAATTGAATGCAAATAACAGAATTAAATATATCTCATGGAGATTGTTCATATAAGTGCAGAGTGCTATCCAATGGCAAAAGCTGGCGGTCTGGGAGATGTGGTAGGAGCCCTTCCTAAGTACCAATGCCAGGCTGGGCATATAGCTAAAGTAGTGATGCCCATGTACCGCACAAAATTTTTATACGCCAATGAATGGGTAGTAGATTTTAAAGGCAATGCCAATTTAGGCGATTGGTTCTTCGATTATACCATCATCCGTGAAAAAAAGAATTCCCTTGGATTTGATCTATATCTGGTTGATATCAATGGATTACTTGACCGTGAAAAAATTTATGGTTACGATGATGATACGGAACGATTCACTGCATTTCAGATAGCAGTTGTGAATTGGCTCGCAAGCTGGGAACATAGACCAGACGTGGTTCATTGTCATGATCATCAGTCGGCTTTAGTGCCTTTCATGATGAAACATTGTTTTAATTACAGGCATCTAAGCCGTATACCTACAGTGTTTACTATCCATAACGGACAATACCAAGGTTGGATGAATTGGAGCCAAAGCACTTTAATACCTGCTTGGGATAATTGGAAAACGGGATTATTGGAATGGGCTGGCCGTATTAATCCTATGGCTTCAGCTATTAAATGTGCGGATAAAGTAACAACTGTTAGTCAAAGCTATATGGAAGAACTTTTCTGGGATGCCAATGGCTTGGAAGCTTTATTTGAGTATGAAAAAGGAAAGTGCATTGGAATCCTAAATGGAATTGATAATGAAATTTGGAATCCAGAAACGGACTCTTATATCGATCATCATTTCTCTGTAAAAAAAGTGACGGAAGGAAAACAGGAGAACAAGGAATTATTATGTAGCAAGTTTGGATTGGATGCTAAAAACCCTCTCTTTGTATTTATAGGTAGACTCGTAGGAGAAAAAGCAGCTGATATATTGCATGATGCCATAGCCACGGCTATATTTCAAACGAATGGGGAAGCTAGTTTTTTCATTCTTGGAAGTGGACAAACTGATGTGGAATGGGACTTGCAGGAATTATCCTACCAGCACCCGGGTGTATACAATGCATATATAGGTTATAACGAGGCTTTAAGTCACTTGATTTATGCCGGTGCAGACTTCTTGCTGATGCCTAGTAGAGTAGAGCCCTGTGGATTAAATCAAATGTATGCCATGCGCTACGGTACAGTGCCTGTTGTGAGAAGTACGGGTGGATTAAAAGATACTGTAGTGGACATGGGAGAACCCAACGGATATGGTATTCGATTTAATAATGCATCCGTTGATGATTTAGTATATTCGATACATAGAGGAGTATCAGTATACAAAGATCAAGTGCATTTAGAAAAAATGCGCAAAACAATGATGCAAATCGATAATAGTTGGGAAGCAACTGTTCAAAAATATATTAACCTTTATCAATCTATTATTTAAACCCTATAATCTAAACGTATGGATAATTTTTCGAAGTCAGTTGTGGCAGTCATTTTAGGCGGTGGAGCAGGAAGCAGATTATCTCCTTTAACTGCAACTAGGTCAAAACCAGCAGTGCCTATTGCAGGCAAGTATCGTTTAGTGGATATTCCTATTAGCAATTGTATCAATAGCAATATCAATAGGATGTTTGTATTGACACAATTTAACTCTGCATCCCTTAATAAACATATCAAGAATACCTATCACTTCAGCGCATTTAGTTCTGGATTTGTTGACATTCTTGCTGCAGAACAAACTCCTGATAATCCCGGATGGTTTCAGGGAACTGCTGATGCTGTTAAACAATCTTTGCGCCATATTAGTAATTTCGAATACGAGTATATTTTGATTTTAAGTGGCGATCAATTGTATCAAATGGACTTTAGTGAAATGATTGCAAATCATAAAGCTCAAGGTGCGGACATTACCATTGCCACAATTCCAGTAGGGGATCGCGAAGCTCCTGAATTTGGTATTTTGAAAACGAATGATGAAAATTTTATTACTTCATTTATTGAAAAACCAAGTAAAGAGTTATTACCAGAATGGACTAGCGATACTGGCGCTGAAATGCAGAAACAAGGAAGGAATTATTTAGCATCCATGGGTATCTATATTTTCAATAAAAAAATATTAGATCATCTTTTGTATGAAAAAAATCCAAAAGCTACAGACTTTGGAAAAGAGATTATACCGGAATCAATCGATAATCATAAAGTAATCAGCTATCAATATGATGGTTACTGGACTGATATTGGAAATATCTATTCATTCTTTGAAGCCAATCTGGCATTGACAGATGATGTTCCTGCTTTCAATTTGTTTGATAATAATAAAACCGTTTATAGTCGTGCAAGAATGTTGCCTCCTGCTAAAATTAGTGGGACAACTTTAGAGAAAACAATTATTGCGGAGGGCTCCATCATCAATGCAAGCAGAATTGAACAAAGTGTTGTTGGTATCAGATCAAGAATTGGTCATGGTACAACAGTTGTAAGTACTTACATTATGGGTAATGATTATTATGAAACCCTTTCAGAAATGGAGTCAAACAAAGAAAAGGGTTTGCCTTTAATTGGAATTGGCGAACGTTGTTATATTAAAGATGCCATTATTGATAAGAACTGCCGTATAGGAAATGATGTGAAAATCATTGGCGGTAAGCATTTGCCAAATAGCGATCATCCATTGTATTCTGTTAAAGATGGGATTGTGGTAGTTAAAAAAACAGCGATACTTCCGAACGGATTCGTGATATAAATCATAAAAAAACATCCCATTTCGGGATGTTTTTTTATTTACTTTTACTTTCATGTAATTATTACACATTACACATTTAATCGATTGCTATGGCCCTTGCGAACAGTTTTTCGTCTAATTCAAACAGTTTAAAACCTGTTTTAAGTTTCTGGAAAATCTGGAATATCAGTTTTGGATTCTTAGGAGTTCAAATAGGTTATTCTTTACAAAATGCAAATACAAGTAGAATCCTTTCTGCTATTGGTGCTGATCCGCATAATCTTAGTTTATTTTGGTTGGCCGCACCAGTAGCTGGCTTAATTGTACAACCAATTGTAGGGATGTCGAGCGATAAAACATGGACAAGACTTGGTAGAAGAATTCCGTTTATACTGGGAGGCTGTATTGTATCTGCACTAGCGATGTTCTTTATGCCTAACTCTGAACACTTTGCTACATTATTGCCAGCATTGATTTTCGGGGCTACGATGTTATTATTGATGGACACTTCCTTCAATGTAACCATGCAACCTTTCAGAGCATTGGTAAGTGATATGCTTCCTGAAAGTCAACGCAATAAAGGATATGCTATTCAAAGTTTCTTAATTAATACAGGTGCATTTGTAGGATCGATGCTGCCTTACTTACTGACGAATGTTTTTAATGTCTCCAATGAACCCAACCCTGGTGAAAAAGTGGCACCTACTGTGATTTATGCCTTTTATTTTGGGGGAGCTGCATTATTGTTAAGTGTTTTATGGACATCCTTCAGAACTAAGGAATATCCTCCTGAAGAATATGCTAAATACAATAATATAGATACTACAGAAACTGAGAAAGTTCCATTTAGTACTTTATTGAAAAATATTCCTGCTACTATGTGGCAGCTTTCTATTACACAATTTTTTTCCTGGTTTTCATTGTTCTTAATGTGGGTTTATACTACTCAAGCAATCGCTCAAAACATTTGGGGCACTACTGATCCACATTCAAAATTATTTAATGAAGCAGGCGATTGGACAGGTGTAATATTTGCAGCATATAGTTTATTCGCTGCATTGTATTCTTTGGTATTGACATCTATTACGGATAAACTAGGAAGGAAAAACACCTATATGCTCTCCCTTCTTTGCGGTGGTATTGGTTTGATGTCGATGATGTTCATTACGGATAAAAATCTTTTGTTTATACCAATGATTGGTGTGGGGATTGCCTGGGCAGCTATACTGGCTTTACCTTATGCAATTCTTTCTTCATCATTGCCCCCTAAGCAAACAGGCGTATACATGGGTATATTTAATGCAACGATTACCATCCCACAAATTGCTGCAGGACTTTTAGGAGGATTAGCTTTAACACTTGTTGGTGAAAAAGCAATTAATGTAGTAGCACTAGCAGGCGCTTCGATGATTATAGCTGGTGTTTGTGCTAAGCTTGTGATCAAATCGAAAGATTGATTAACTGGGTTTTAAATTCAAATTGTATGAAACGTAAATTTTGTTTTTTGGTGATCGCTTTTTTAAGCGTGACTTGTTATTCTTTTGCCCAATACGCAAAATTGTATCCAAGCAATTGGTGGGTAGGTATGAAATGGAATAAGGTACAAGTTTTAGTATATGGAGAGTATGATGGGTTTAATAAAGAAACGGTTCGTATCAATTATCCAGGTGTAAAATTGTTGAAAACAACAGCATTGGAGAATGGGAAATATATGGCATTGGATATTGAGGTGGCTTCTACTTCTCAACCTGGTGATGTAGTGATAGAATTTCTTCAAAATGGAAGAGGACATGCTGTTAAGTGGCCTTTAGAAAAAAGAAGAACGGGTAAAGGAAAAACCTATGCCCAGGGTGTTAACTCTTCCGATTTAGTATATCTATTGATGCCGGATCGATTTAGCAATGGAGATGAATCGAACGATCATGTGGCAGGTATGCGCGATCAAAGTTTAAATAGAAAAGAAATTTATGATCGTCATGGTGGAGATCTTCAGGGTGTAATTAATCATTTAGATTATTTGCAAAAGTTAGGAATTACCACTTTATGGATGACCCCCGTACTTGAAAATGACCAGCCGCATAGAACAGAACACGGGTATGCATTTACGGATCATTATGCAATTGAAAGAAGAATTGGAGGAGCTGAAAAATATTTGGCTTTAAGCGATGAACTCCATAAAAGAGGAATGAAATTAATTCAGGATGCAGTGTATAATCATGTTGGCAGCAAACATATCACTTTCCTGGATCAACCCATGAAAGACTGGTACCATCAATGGCCTAAATATACCGGCACCTCTTATAAAGATCAACCGCTTTTCGATCCCTATGCATCAAAGTCTGATGCAAAAAAAACAGTGGACGGTTGGTTCACAACTGAAATGCCCGACCTTAATCAATCCAATCCCTATGTGGCAAATTATTTAATTCAACATGCGATTTGGAGTGTAGAAAAATTTGGTGTAGATGGTTGGAGAATCGATACGTATATCTACAATGATTTGCCGTTTATGAATCGTTGTAATAAAGCATTAACGGATGAATATCCTAAGATGACAATGTTCGGTGAAACATGGGTACATGGTACAGCTGCACAAGCCTATTTTGTAGAAAATAAAATAGATATTCCTTTCAAAAGCAATTTACAAGGTGCTACAGATTTTCAAGCTTTAATGTATGGTATACAACCAGCATTAAAACAAGATTTTGGATGGACAGAGGGCGTAAATAAATTATATACTACGCTGAGTAATGACTTTTTATATAAGGATGCCAATCGTAATTGTGTTTTTCTGGATAACCATGATTTAACGCGTATATTATCTGATGTAGGTGGCGATATTGAAAAAGTAAAAACAGGTATTGCTTGGTTATTCACTACAAGAGGAATTCCTCAATTGTATTACGGTACTGAAGTATTAATGAAGGGGGAGAAGAATCCTGAAGACGGAAATGTAAGATTAGATTTCCCCGGTGGATGGAAGGGTGATACGAAAAATGCATTTACAGGAGAAGGATTAACGGCAGAGGAAAAAGATATGCAACAGTACGTAACCACACTTGCAAACTATCGCAAAAACAGCACTGCAATTACGAAAGGTTCTTTGATGCAATATGTACCGGATGATGGATTATATGTTTATTTTAGGTATGATGCAAAGCAAACTATCATGTGTGTGATGAATACTAGTGGTAAAAATAAAGAGATTGATTTTTCAAAATTCACAGAAAGAACTACCGGATTTAAAGCTGGAAAAAATGTTGTTTCTGGAGATACTGTAGAAAGTAAATTCACGATCCCTGCTAAAAGAATGTGGGTGTTGGAATTATCAAAATAAATTATTTGTTTAAGTGAAAAAAAGCTTCCCATATCGGGAAGCTTTTTTTATAATTCTACCGAACAGATATGGTCTTTTGCAACTCCAATTTTGTGTAGCATGCTTTTCCAGTTATCCTGTAAATTTCTTTGAGAATCATCACTGCCTAAAACCCAGATCACAGAAGTATTTCTGAAAACCGCTCTGTTTGCTTCATTGTCACTGGTATAAGTATCCATTAATTGTAAAAAATATTCAGCTGTAATTATCACTTCCTTTACAGGGTCTCCGGGATTGATATCATCTACCACCAGATAAGAACTATTATGCCAATTCCAGGGGTATGCATTCTGCTGATCTGGCGGCGGTGGCGTAAAAAACATACTGATTAATTTAGTGGCTGTTGTATAAGTAACTGATTGATGATTGATTGCTTTTTCATTGGCAACGCCTACACTCAAACTTGTTTTACCACAATTCACTCCTCCAAAAATTAAAAGATGTTTTGCTTTATGATTATCTGCAAGCCAGTACAAGATTGATTGTTTTGCTGTTTCGGAAATGGGTAGGTCAAATTGACTAAGCCGATACTGAAAAGGAAATTGAGCAGCCTGTTCGTACATTTTTGTGATAAACCAGTAATGTATCGGATATTGAAGTATCAGTAAAAGTATCAGAAGGATATAGATGATTGTTCTTGTGTTTCCGTGATTAAAGCAAACCAAAATATAAGCACACAGAAATGAACCAAGAGCAAAAAAGCACATATCTGTAAATGTGTCAAATGCAATATTCGCCCAAGCCGGCTGGAATTGATATTTAGGACCACTAACGTATAGTAATTTTGAATTTGTTTTCTTGTTTAAAAGTAAGGGACCTAAAAAATTATAGACTTCAAAGCAGATCCAGATAAGAGCAATGGTACTTGCAGCTTTTATACCTGCCTGCTCAACTTCATTTGTTTTTTTGTATAAAAAAAATGCAATGGTTGTTCCAATAAACCCTAAAGAGATATGGCCGAACTGATTTGCAAGCCATGAGTATGTTAGTGTAACACCACGATAGGAGTCCTTTCCTATTAGATCTGCTTTTACTTGTTTAAAAACATCTTTTACTGTGATTCTTCCCATACTTTGTGTTTGTATTGAATTTAGAAATAACTGTATTGAAGTTATTTATTATTTTAGTAATTAATCTACGTTTAATTTTTGCATATGAAAAAAATACTCCTTTCTTTATTATTGATTTCAAGTATTATGAAGATTCAAGCACAAACTGAAACAGCTTTATATCCTGATGCTATTCCAAATAGTAAACCCGCTGAAAACAAAGAAAAGCATTCTACAGAACCGGGTATTTTAATTATCAGCGATATTAGTATACCAACATATACCGTATTCCAACCTAAAGTGAAAAATGATAAAAAGTCTGCCGTTGTTATATTTCCAGGAGGCGGATATTTTATAACAGCATCGGGGCATGAAGGCTCAGACATTGCAAAATCATTTAATGAAGTAGGTATAACGGCCATACTTATAAAATATCGTATTCCAAGTGATCGAACAATGCCCAATCGTGAAATTGGACCATTACAGGATGCACAACAAGCGATGCTTATCACACGTGAGAATGCTGATAAATGGAATATAGACCCTAATAAAATTGGTATCATAGGATTTTCTGCTGGCGGCCATTTAGCATCTACATTAGGTACTCATTATACTGAGTCCCTCATTGCTAACCCAATGAACACTAGTCTTCGTCCAGATTTTATGATCTTAGGTTACCCTGTGATTAGTTTCCAGGATAGCTTAACACATATGGGATCAAGAGATAATTTAATAGGTAAGAATCCATCAAAAGAAAAAAAGGATTTTTATTCCAATGAATTGCAGGTTACAAAAAACACACCACCCAGTTTTCTTTTTCATGCTTCAGATGATGGGGCAGTTCCTGTAATGAATAGTGTTTTGTTTTATGAATCATGTTTAAAGAAAGGTGTAAAAGCAGAATTGCATATTTATCAAAACGGAGAACATGGGTTTGGCTTAATTAATAAAACCACCAAAGACCTCTGGATGGAAAGTTGCCGTAATTGGATGCGGCATAATGGATGGTTGTAAAATTAAATAGAAAGGAATAGATAAAGGAGCATGTTTTTATAGCACGCAGATGACGCAGATAAAACGGATTTGCACGGATAAGATCAAGTGAGAAGTGGTATGAAGAAAAGTATAAAAAATTTCCCCTCCATCGCATGCGATGGAGGGGACGCCGATTTCGCTTTAGCGGAATACGGCTGGGGTGGTTGATTGTCCTTAGA
>JBAXHC010000010.1:0-50923 GCA_037139075.1 Bacteroidota bacterium | reverse complement strand
TAGAGATCCAGTCGTTTCCACTGCGATCCTTACTCCAGATAAATCCACCAAACCAAGGAGCACGCACTGCAATGGGTGGGTTGCCCCCGTAAATAATATCTACTAGATGTTTTCCTTCTTTGAAGTTGGTACCGGTGATAAATATTTTATCATCTCCTTGTGTAAAAGTTGCGGGTTTATTATCGACTTTGATTTTTTCTACGGTGAGTAAGTGCACCAGGTCTAATAATATAGTATCCGTTTGTTTAGATAGGTTTAAAGAAACCACGGTATTGCCGTGAATTGATTTGTTGGCAATGTCTACTTCCGTATTGATGGTATAGTGCCTGATATCCATAATAGCCTGCAGGGGTTTTAGCTTTCCGCCAGAAGACATATAGCTGATGTCTAGGTTTTGTTGGGCCATCGAGTGTTGAATCATCAAGACAGAAAAGCATGAGATTAGGAATTTCTTGTAAATAGAGTTAAGAGGGGAAATAGGCATATATCTAAGATTGAGGAATCAATTTAATGATTTTAATTAAAATCTGAATAACTCAATACACAAAGAAAATATCTAATACAGTCGAAAGCCTCATTTACAAATACATATGAATAAGAAAGATTGGTTTCACAACCCTTCTTATTCATTTAATATTCAACTATTTATTTTGGACCCAAAAGAAAATATAGTGCATCAATTGTAGCTAATACCATTACAAGGTTATAAACTATTAAATCCCTTTTAGTTGGTGATGCTGTAATAAAATTGAATTTACTCTTTTCAAATAATTTTGGTTTGAAAATTAAATAAATCAATTTTAAAAAAGAAACCAAACAGGTAGTAATTATTCCCATAATGAATAAATAGTGAATTAATAATTTCATAGTGATAGTTTTATTAGTCAAACCAATTCATACAATTTCCAAATTCATATACGGTAACTGCAATTCCAATATATCCAACGTATCTAGTTAACATCCCCTTTAAAATAGAAACAACTTCAGTAGCTGTCATTAAAGAAGCAGTTCCTGAAAATATTTTTTGAATACTTTCATAGCCAGTTAATACTGAAACAGCGCAATGCAGTAATCTAGTCTGTGTATTAGCTGAGCTTACCTGATACCTAATTAAACCAGTATTCCCATTCTTATTTTGTTCATATATAGCAAGCGCTAATCCGCCTAAAATAATGTTGGCAGCTTTGCCATCGGCTATTGTACAAATGGTATCCTGATAATTTGATTTTATATAATCATAAATGACCAGCGCTTTTTTATCTAAATATGCTTTTATTTTTGCTTCATCACCCGATTGTAAAATTTGCGGATCGAAGGTTTTGTAATAACTTAATAAAGCTCCTTTTGCTGGTATCGCTTCCTGAGGGATAGTTACAGCGCTTGACTTTCTACAAGAGAAAATGATGAAACTCATGAATAAAACAACGGCGATGAATGAAAATATTTTTGTTTTCATTGTAAACGTTTTAGGTATGTGCATTCTTTTCTAACACCATAGAATGAATGTTCAGCGGTTTTTGACTTGCTATTACTGCAAGACGCAGGTACTGAATAAGTACTACACAGATTGCGCATGCCGTAGTAGTGTCGTTGGCTACCATCGTCCTTTATTTCTGCCGGCTATATTTGAGTTCAATAAAGGATTAAAACTCTGATCTATGTTTCAAAACAATATTAGATGCAAGTAACTACTTCACCATTATGACATATGGGTTGCCCATTTTCGAATTCACTGGGGATAGAAGAAGATCATGGGATTTTCTTAGCACAATATTGTACAAGGGTTCGAAAAATGCAATAGTAATTGCTAAAACAATTTTAGAGGCTGGCTATCAACTTAATCATTAAAATGTTGTAAATATCCAACTTAAATAACATAATTATTGTATAATGTTGAAATAAACCAACAAAAATATAATTTAGAAATTGTTTAATATTTACTACATTAGTACTATAAAATGAATATAATGATGGAAATATATAACATAAATATGAATGCGAATAGCGATAAGGCAATTTTAGGAGCAATGGGGGCCTGGCTTAAAGAAACCCGTTTGCGTCAAAATAAGACCCAGCAGGAATTGGCGGATGCAGCAGGGATTAATCGTTCTACATTGATTCAGATGGAAAGTGGCGGCGGCGGCGGTCTATTAACCTTTGTACAAATCATGCGCGCATTGGATCAGTTGCATGTGTTTAAAAATTTCGAATTATCAGATCAAATTAGTCCACTTCTATTAGCAAAAATGCAAAGAAAGAAAAGGCAAAGGGCCACCAGTTCCCACAAAAAAATTGATTCAAATTAAAAGGGCTGCAAAATGATTTCTATAGCGGATGTAAAAATTTGGAATAAGAAAGTAGGCGCTATTGTATATGATACTGATAAAGGCGAAGCTGCATTTGAATTTGAAAATTCTTTTTTATCAACCAATCTGAATCTATCGCCCTTCAAAATGCCATTGACGCAAGCGAAGGGGAAAATATTTGTATTTCCAGAACTGAAAACGAGTAACACTTTTAAAGGAATGCCCGGCCTTTTAGCGGATGTTTTGCCGGATAAATATGGTAATGCTTTGATAAATGCCTGGCTATCCAGAAATGGCAGACAAGCAGGGAGTTTAAATCCTGTTGAAATGCTTTGCTTTATTGGAAAGCGAGGAATGGGGGCATTAGAATTTTCTCCGGTAGTACCCAAAGTTACTGCTACGAGTACCCAATTAATTATTAGCGATCTGGTTCAGGTAGCAGAAAATATTTTATCGGACAGACAAAATTTTTCTACAAACCTATCTAAAGATGATGAGAGAGCGTTAACAGATATTTTAAAAATTGGTACCAGTGCTGGTGGCGCAAGAGCAAAAGCCATCATCGCATATAATCCATTGACAAAAGAAGTTCGAAGTGGTCAAACAGCTGCTAACACTGGCTTTCAGCATTGGCTTATTAAATTTGATGGCGTACAGGATATACAGTTTGGCTCCAGTAGTGGTTATGGAAGAGTTGAAATGGCTTACTATAATATGGCTAGAGATTGTGGAATTGAAATGATGGAAAGCAGGTTATTGGAAGAAAATGGCCGGGCACATTTTATGACGCGAAGATTTGATCGTCCGAATGAAAAAGATAAACTGCATGTACAAACATTTTGTGCCCTGATGCATTATGATTTTAATGAAGTGGGTATGTTTAGTTATGAGCAGTTATTTGCATTGATGCGTTCATTGCAATTACCGTATCCTCAACAAGAACAATTATATAGAAGAATGGTGTTTAATGTTCTGGCAAGAAATTGTGATGATCATACCAAAAATTTTGCATTTACCATGAATCAAAATGGGGTATGGAAATTATCACCCGCTTACGATGTTTGTCATGCTTATCGGCCTGGAAGTGACTGGGTGAGTATGCATAGTCTTACCATCAATGGCAAGCGTCAAAACCTTTCGCGTGAAGATCTTTTAGAAGTGGCGAGCAATATGAATATCAAAAAGGCTAAACACATCATTGACCAAATAAATGAAGTAGTAAAAAATTGGAGTAACTATGCAGAACAACAAAAAGTAGATGCTGTTTTGAGAGACGCTATTGGAAATACTTTATTAAATGTATCATTGTCTTGAAAAGTTAAACCATGTGTTACGACCTCTCCTTTTTAGCAAAATTGGCCGCCATTCTGGAGCAGTTTCCTGCCATTGAGTTCGATGAGCAATTACAAATTAATTACAATGCCTCGATGCATATTGTGGGGCATTCGTTTGGTGAGCATCCAATCATTTATCAGAATAGAGAAGACCAACTACTGCATGTAAAATTGATGGAATGGGGTTGTATCCCATTTTATATTAAGGATGAAAAGGCTTTTGTAAAACAAAGGTCAAATATGTTGAATGCAAGGAGTGAACGCATCCTGAGTGATACTTCCAGCTACTGGTTTAAAATAAGAAACCGCAGGTGTTTAATTCCTGTGACTGGAATTTTTGAACACCGTAAGATTGAGAAGTGGACGAAGAAAGTTCCATACTTTATTCATCAAAAAAGTACAGACCTGTTTTTCTTACCTGGATTGTATTCTGTGGCAGAACTACCGAATCAGGAAACTGGAGAGTTAGAAAAGAGATGGACATATACTTTAATTACCCGGCCTGCTAATGATTTAATGAAACAGATTCATAATGATGGTGATAACAAATGGCGAATGCCACTTTTTCTTCCAAATGATCTTGCGAAAGAATGGTTGACATCTGAATTAACTACAGAAAGAATGCAATCCATTTTGAATTATGAGTTGCCCGCAGCTGAGCTAGAGTGCTGGCCTGTATTTACCATTCGATCTTCTAAGGAACGGCCCGATGGTAAAGAAAAAATTGAACCTTATGTTTGGGAAAATTTACCAGCATTAGATTGATGCATACTTCGCCATCAGATCTGCCCACCAATGCCATTGTCCTACAAAATTCAAACTGATAAGTTGTATCAAAAACAAAACCATTGCAATTTTATATGGGGGATAGATTGTTCCTTTTCTTTTATCATCTATTAATAAGATTCCTGTAATGATGATAATGATTGAATAACTAATATTCAAGCTTTTTTCAAAACTGTTAACCCATGGAATATAAAACAACATTCTTCCAATTGCTGGAGGCAACATAGCCAATACAGTTAAACACATGTATCTGGCATGCAATTGTAATTGTGTAGCTTTTTTGATGGCTTGATACACAAAAAAAAGCAACATCAATACTGAATAGAAATCGAGAAAAGCCAATATAATAGTTGCGCCAGGGGGATAAGCACTTGTGTTATTTAACATACTATGTATCATTCTCAATCCGCCCAATATTAATAATGGGAAGAGTATATAAGCCGCAAGTTTTCCTATTTTTCGATGCAAAGCGAGTTTGCCTTGTTTGTATAATAATGGTTGGATCATTAAAACGATAATCCATCCCCCAGCAATGGCACCATGCAAATGATGGAAGATATCATTCTCTGCCAAGTTTCTAAAATAAGAATGCGAAAAACCTACCCATGTTACTACTAAAGCGAGAAAAAAATAAATGGTTGCATTGGGGTAAAGTATACCTGATGTTTGTTTGTTAGTCTGATTCATGTGGTTTGATTAAAATGGGTTAATCAAAAAAAATTATTTAAAATACTTGCTTCACCCAATTCACATTCCGATCCTTTAAATATTGTACAATAAAATCAAAATTCTCTTTGCTTTCACCAATTTTTTCTGGTGGGTATACACCTTTCAATTGGATCTTATCTGCCAATGCTAATTCTGCAATGGCGGTACAGGTAAGTCCTGTGGTTCTTGACATGGAACTTAAATGATTCACGGTATCTGAATAATCCAATAGCTCATATACAACTGTAATAGGCTGATTGTTCTTTGTGCCTTCTACCACTGTTTTCATCACAGTGAGGTCTTCATCTGTTTCTTTAAGCTTCCAGGAATTGATCAACACTTTTGCTGTGGCCTCAATATTTTCGGGTTCAAAAAAACCAACTGCTTTCAACGTTTTGATGATCTCTACATGACCTGGATAACGTAATGTTTTCTCAGACATATTTGGAATATCTGGAAAACTGTCGAGGATGCTTCTTAATCCATCAGTATTAAATCCATCCAGTGTTCCGATGCCTTCAAAATTCATCGTTTCAATTTCGGAAAGTGCTGGCTCTGTTTTATTTTCTCCATTCACACGCAACCTGGCGGGACGCATATATTCTTCAATCACATCGATAGGTGAGAATGGTGCTTTGTATTCGAAAGGTTTTTCCCGTACTACAGGTAATCCGCCCACATAAAATTTAAAATTGTGAATCTTGAATTCCTGATTGTATCTGCCTAAAATTAAATTACTCATACCCGGAGCCACACCACAATCCATGATGGAGCATACATTATGTTCGATTGCTAATAAATGTAATGGAGCTATACTTTCGGGAAAGAAAGAAATGTCTACACTATTTTTTCCAGCTTTGATTACTAGTTCCAACACTCGATAACCCATAAAGCCGGGCACTGCGTTTACCACCAAATCAGCAAACCCTAACACCTCTTTTAAATTAATGGAAGGGTCTAATAAATTAATTGTTCTGGTTTGAATCTTTGAATCTCTCTTTATAAGCAGATCTAAATTTTGCTGATTTAAATCAAAGGAAACTACTTCATGCGTCTTTGCTAATTCCAATGCCATGGTGCGACCCACCATGCCAGCTCCTAATACGGCAATCTTCTTCATAGTATTAATTTGTTTTCTTGAAATCAAGGTCCTGAAAATCGAAACTGAAATCGGTGAGTGGTGAAATGGCATTCATTTTTATACCCGATGGTTTGCCATCTTTATCGGTACTAAACATTACGAATGCATCTGCGTCCATACTGCGATCAGTCCAACGAGCGATTAAAGTATTGCCTTTATATGGAAATAATTCTCCGTTTAATTTAGGGGATCTTTTAGAAGCAAACCAGGGTTTGCCATTTTTTATGGAAATCTCTATTTCGCCAAACCACTGATCGCTGTATTTGCCAATATAGGGTTCCACATTAAATGTGCCATTACTGGATTTCCTTTGCGCATCAATAGTTGCAGCAACTTCATCGTTGATCTTTTTAGCTTCTGCTTCTCCCTTCGCTACACGTTCGGCATAGAGCTTCACCCAATCATAACCAGTAACACCCAAATAACCATCTTTAATGGTATTGCTGATAGCGCTGAAAGCCGCGCCAGATTGTTGATTGGTGAATACAATGATTCCCAGATTAATCTCGGGGATCATCACTACTTGCGTTACGATTCCTGCTAATCCTCCCGTATGTGTTACTTGTTTGTATCCTTTTACATCACTCAAAAACCAGCCCAGACCGTATGCTGCGAAATGTGTTTTATATGGAGCTACTGTTCTTGCGCCAATAACGGTTTGCGCACTCCACATTTCTTCGTGTACGTCGTCGCTAAATAATTTTTGTTTTAAACTATCGCCATATTTTCCATGGTTCATTTGTAAAATCACCCACTTACTTTCGTCAATGATATTACTCCAGATTCCACCAGCAGCATTTGCTGTTTCACTCCAATCGATATCGATGGTCTCAACTTTTCCATTCACTGGTGCGTGCGGACGGATGCTGTTACTTCGGTCTTTTAAACGAGTGATTGAAGCGGCACTACTTTTAAAACCAAGGGGCTGCATGATCCTTTGTTCAATAAAATCTTCCCAGCTTATACCTGATGCTTTAGCAACTACTTCTCCTGCCACGATGTACAAATTATTATCGTAATCGTATTTGGTTCTAAAACTGGAAACTTGTTTGAGGTATCTTAAATTATGTATGATATCTTTTTTTGTGAAATCACTTTGATCTGGAAACATCATTAAGTCACCAGCACCTAAACCCAATCCGCTTCTATGTGTGAGCAAATCGCGAATCGTAAATTCTTCGGTAACATAAGGATTGTACATTTTAAATTCAGGGATATAGTCGGTTACCTTATCATCCCATTTGATCTTGCCTTCATCCACTAACATTCCTAATGCTGCAGCGGTGTAGGATTTACTATTAGAGGCAATTCCAAACAAAGTATTTTCATCCACTTTTTTCCCGGTTCTTAAACTGGCAACACCATAACCCTTGGCATGTATCAATTTACCATCTTTTACGATACCTACAGAAATACCAGGTACATCAAATGTTTTTAAAGTGAGTTCTACTAATGAGTCGATCTGTTTAGCTGATAAAACTTGCGCCTGCGCAGAAACGGTAAATACCGCCATGAAGCTGACCAAACAGCATGCATATTTCATAGTTGATTTTTTCATTGCTAATTATTATGATTAATTTTCTGTTTTCAAAATTTAAGGTATGAAATATCAAGCACTCAAGAAAACTGCTCTTTTTACTTTCTTTTTATATTTCTTATTGGGCTTTTGCAAATTATTGTCGCAAGAAACTATTCAAGTAACTCAAAGAAAAGATTCCTTGTTTTTTTCAGTACAGAATAAACTGATCCTGAAAGCGGTTATTTCGGGCAATACTTCGAAATTACAAATTCATGAACATCATTATACTTTAAACAATGCTTTGTATCAAACCATTTCATTGGTGCCTGCAGATTTTAAACGATTTACTTTCAAGGCAATTGTTTCTGCTGATGAAGGATCGATTGCATGTGAAAGTGATCGCTGGAATGAGGGGTTGAGTATAGTGCGACATACGGTGGGTAAGAGTTTTAATTTACTCAATAATGCAGTGTATAATAGAAATGAGGATTGGCTTTTATCTTTTGATGCAGCGTCTCCTGCATTTAGTTTACTTCCACAGGAAAATAATTTATATCAAATTCAAGTTGTTAAATCAGAACTGATCATTCGCTTCAAACCCAGGTACTATCAGCAACACAGGGGACTCGCTTATTTTAAACCAAAGGAATATCAGATCTGGAAAAAACCGGTAGTGGGTTGGTGTAGCTGGTTTGCTTATTTCGATAATGTTACGGAAACAGATATGCATCGCACAGCCGATGTGTTATCAACTAAATTAAAGAAATACGGGTTAGACTATATTCAAATTGACGATGGCTATCAACAAGTGCCCATTGGTATGCCTGACACCTGGATCCATGCGAATAAAAAATTTCCGAATGGTATGGGTAATCTGGCTAAATATATTTCGTCGAAGGGATTTCAGCCCGGCATCTGGACCAATGTTTCTTTCGCCGATTCTGCAGCGGCTTATCAGCATAAGGATTTATTTATTAAAACAGCGAATAACGAAGTGGCACTTGGAAATTGGGTAGGCTATGTGATGAATGGTGCGAATAAAGCAACCATTGATCAATTGATCAAACCAATTTATGCTGAGTTTAATAAAGAGGGATGGCAATATTTTAAACTGGATGCATTGCGTCATTTGAAATACGAGGGGTATAATACTTTTAGTAAAGACTTGCAACGCGATAAGATTAATAAAAATGAAGCTTATAGAAATGTGGTGAAGGAAGTGCGTAATCAAATAGGGAAGGATAAATTTTTAATGGCATGCTGGGGTATTCGACCTGAATTAGTGGGCTTGGCAGATGGATGTAGAATTGGAAATGATGGATATAGTTATGCGGGATTGGCGCAATTCAATTCGTACAACAATATTATCTGGCGCAATGATCCCGATCATATTGTGCTCTCTGCTAAAGAAGCTTATAGAAGTTGTACGGCCACGTCTTTAACGGGCTCTTTGTTCATGCTTACTGATCAACCTGAGTTATATGAAAAATCAAATTTAATAGATGCTGCCATCAGGTCGATTCCTGTATTGATTACAAGTCCGGGTCAGGTGTATGATGTAGATCCATCCAGATCCAGTTTAATTGCACAAGTAGAAACGGAGATGAGTGGATCTGGTCCGAGACCCTTTGATGCCAGTACTACTACCACTACTGGATTATTTCAAATGGATATTAATAAACCCTTTGAAAATTGGACGATACTGGGAAGGTTGGATGAAAGAGACAAAGTAATTCCTTTGAAAGACCTTGGATTGGATGCGAAGAAAGAATATCTGGTATTTGAATTCTGGAGTAAAGAATTCAGAGGAATACAAACCAAACAATTTCTGCCAGGTGCGATTGATACGGCGTTTAATTGTCAGGTTTTTTGTTTCAGAGAAAAACAGGATCATCCACAACTTTTAGCTACAAACAGACATATCAGTTGCGGGGCTTTGGAATTGGAAAAATTGCAATGGAACAACCATCGGTTATCTGGAATAAGCAATTTAGTAGCCAATGATTTGTATATGATTTACTTATACGAGCCTGCTGGCGCTCCAATGCAGGAAGTTAAAATTATAGGAGCAGCATTGATAGAAAATAGTAAGTCGGGTGAGATCCGAAAAATTAGTTTTCAATCAACTGTTGCTGCTGCAATTCAATGGGAGATCAGTTATCAATAATTATTCTTTTTTAAGGACTAGTTCTTTTAAAGCTCCGATATCATTGGCAGATGGCTTTTGTGTAGCTGCAGATTGGATCTTGTCTTCCAAACTTGAATCAATGTCTGCATCGTAAGGCTTACCGGCACCTAAATTCTCGGGCCATTCTTTTGCCTGGTTCACTAGTGCAATGGCCTTTGCGCTTTCATTTTTTTCGATGGCTTCGAGTGCTTGCATCAGTTTTGATTGGCGATATAATTCGTGTCCTTGTGTAGAGCCTTCGAAAGGAATAATTTGTAAGCCTGTTAAAAGTTTATCTGCTGCTTCATATTGATTATTTAGCAATAAAGTTTTTGCATACAGCATACCTATGATATACTGTTGTGAATGTGCTTTATAAAATGATTCAATGACTTGCAATGCTAATGCATATTGTTTTTGTTTGTTGTATATTTCAGTGAGTGCTTTATAATAACGCCATCCTTCCTTATCTAGACTAATTGCTTTTTGAAGATCTGCTATTGCTTTTTCAGGAAATTTAGATGCATAAATTTTAGACCTGGTTGCATAAAATGGTGCATAGTCTATCACTACGCCCTTTTCCTTTGCGATATCGCCTGTAAATACATCGAATATATTGACGATGGCTTGTTCATCTGTATTCTTACTTTTCAAAAGCATTGCAAGATAATAGAGTGGTTTCCATTTTGAACCTTTTAATAGTGTCCATGTAAAAACTTCCAGATCTAATCTTCGTGAAGGGAAAACAAAGTCAGGACTTGCTGCATTGGCTTCTTCCAAAGCATTTTCGTAAGGCTTTTTTTGGAGCATTAAAAAATAGGCCTTCCAATATTTTGCAATTGTGCTATTGCCGCAAAGAGTTACTGCCTGCTCTGCATTAGCAAATAATCCTAGCTCACGATAACTTGCTGCCAATTCTAAATAATTCTCTGCAGGCATTTCGTTTTGCAGGGTACTTTTAAAAAGTTGAAAGTTGGCTTCCGTTGGTGTTGTTAGATAATTTTCAAATCCTACTGTATGGTTCAAAGGATCCAATGCAGTAATTTGATTCCAAGTAATTTTTGCAGCTATTTGATCTTTCAATAATCGTTCATTAATGGCTTGCAATTCGAGTGCCTTTATATTATGTGTGTTTTGTACTAGTGCATCTTTACAGTATCTGATTGATTTTAAATAATCCTTTTTATTACAATAGATTTTTGCTAATTCGGTATAAGCAGCACCGCGGTATTCAGGAGATAAAGAAGCCAGATCAAAACCGTCCATGGCATCTACTGTATTGTAAAGTGCATTTTGCACCAATCCATAATAATAATTCGCGGCACCATCGTGTGCATCTATACTTAATGCTCTTTTTAAAAGTTTGAGTGCATCAGGATTTTCAAAGTTCAGCCATTTTAATTCTGCATACTTTACTAAGCCTGGCAAAAAATTACTATCTAGTTTGATAGATGCTTCCAATTTTATAGCTGCTGCTGAATACTGTCGTTGATCCATTAATTCTTTTCCTTGCAGATAGTTTCCATAAGCCGTATTCCAATTAAAATCTTTTGGAGTTTCAACTGGTCTACTTAAATAGTTTGTTGATGGATCGGAATTATAGTTGATCTTATTAGCACCCAAACTGAATTCAATATTTCCTGATGCCTTTTCAATTACAATACTGTCTACAAAATTTTGTTGTGGTGCCAGAGTAATATTTTTTTGGTAGATGGTGTTCCCTTTTTGTGTAATTAACAATTGGTCATTGATATTTTTTACCGGGAAGAGATAAATTTTTAACCTGCCATTTTCTTCTACCAAATTCACAGCACCATAATCTGTAGCTGCCGTAATGCCTTTTGTTTTTTTAACACCATACCAATATTCTTTCCAGGTATCGGTGGCATAAGGTTCGAAGGATCTGTGTTTAAACGGACTGAAAGTACTTTGTTCTGCATTTTGATTAAACATGCGGCCAGACTGTACTTCCACGTATTGTTTATCTGTATCAGTCAGATATTTTTCCCAGATCATTCCCTGGCGTGATAAGCCCCAGATCCAGATCTTCTTTCCTGCTTTATCGTTGTGATCTGCATAACGCACCATACCAAAATCATCATCATGATAATAACCTCCAAAAAAATTAGTGTATGCGCCAAAGACGTGATAAGATTTATAACCACCGAAATTATTGTTATTATAAAATGATAAATTCTTACCGTTTGTTTTATTAATGGGCCAATCGTTATACTCACCATTGTGTCCGAGGTATTTATTTCCGGGATAAATGAATTCTAAATTTCCATCAGCTTTTAAACCCGCATTCATCCAATGATAATAAGGTTGTTGGTTGGGGGTTGTGTTGTACCAAAAAGAACTGGTGGTAAAATAGGCTTTGTCTTTTTCGAGATTGATATCTAATCGCCAATTGGTAGATGATAACAAATCTAATCCACCGATCACACAACTGATACTGCCATCTGCTTTTTTCAAGATGGTATAATCAACGGGTGTGGCACAATTAGGAGTATGACCAATGATGCCGTAGTTCGCTTCTAAACCGCCACTGGTCCATGGTCCGCGTAAAGCCACATCGCGAAACTTCACTGCGTGATTATAATAGAGAAAGGGCTTGTTTGTTTTTTTATCGATGGCTGCCCAGATCTTGCCCCCAATTTCTGGGAGGATCATGATCTGGATATAATCGTTTTCTATTTCTATCACCTTCCATTTTTTCTGAATAGGCTGATCAGTAAATCCATCGAAACGGAAATAGGGATAGATGGCTGTGAAGTTGGGCACAGGATCGGGATCTGAAAATGGATAGGTGGTAAATTCCTTTTGGTATTCTTTTACACTTACTGTTTGTTGTGCGTTTACGACATGCAGTGAAAGGGCCAGGAACCCTAACCAGAATTTTCTTTTCATCGCTATTTATTTTATTCCTTGATCCAAACGATCACACCCTTCGCCTTATCAATTGATATCGGTTCGATATGACCATTATTTATTTTTAAAGTACCACCATTTTGAAATCCTTTCATGGCCGGCATTGTTGCTGTTGCTTTGTTCGGATTTATGCCGATCTTTTTCCAATCGATTTTTAATTCCACTTGTTCTGCTTGTTCCGACCAACTTGCAATTGAGATCAAAGCGGATTTTTCTTTCTTGTAAACAGTTGCAAGTACAGATTCTTTATTTGTAGAAGCCGGAACGTTCTCACTCCAGTAACCAATCATTTTAGAACCCTTCATGCCGAAATCAGCCCATACTTTCCAAATGGAACGAGCATCTGCACCATCGCTCCAGGGCATACGATTCGTCATGCCATATACCATACCACGATAGGGATTACCACCGCCTTCTAACATTTCACCCATTAAGCCAAAAGGAATACCACTTACTTCCGTTAAGAAGAAATCGGGAGTATTCTTTTCATAATCGAAATATTCGCCGAACCATAATTTATTTAAGTAAGGAAAGTGCTCCATGTATAAGTTGGCACTATTATTAAAGCCATCGTTTTTATTGAATTGATTGGCAGAGTGCAAGTCAATAATACCAGGGTGACCATCATGCGTTAATACTCTTTTGATGCGTTTCATGGTGATGCGATCGAATGCTACATCGTCGAGATAGATACCATCGATGCCCACATTATTCACCAGCCAGTTCATTCCCTCTACATAATAATTATGCCACCTGCTCATGCCGCTATTTACAATGGCAGCGTCTTTGATTTCTGGAACAAACCAGGCAGAGATATAATCATCGCCAACATGTTCTTGCAACCAGCTGTAGCCACCGCCCTTGCCGGTTGAATAAATTTCATGACCCAGACTTCTCATTGGAAATGTTTCATAAGCGTGGTTGGATAATTCGCGAACAGTATTATAGATCTTTACTTTTAATCCGGCAACGTGTGCAGAGTCGATAAAAGATTTCATTTTGCGATGCTCAATAAAGGGATAGTTGATCCATGGATTGATGGCATTGGCGTGGTGAATATTAATAATGGTAGCTCCGGTTTGTTTGATGGTGTCGATTGGCTTGTAAGCGTGGAAGAATCTGGCGCCCCATTGAAAATCGGTATTGATGGTATGAAAAGGAGTAATGAGTAAAGTGAAATTGTAATGCAAAGTTTCCCCTTTCTTCATGTCTCTAACACCACTATAATTTTTTACAATTGCTGCATTGTTAATTTCTTCAATACTTACGGTTCCCTTATTTTGATTACCCCATGAGGCAGGTAACAATAAAGGTTTCTGTAAATAGAAATTAGTATTGAGAGGACGCACATAATTTTCATCACGCAAGGAATATTGCAAGCCCGCATTCACATCGCCAATCCAGGCGCCGTCCTGATTCTTAGTTGCAACCTCCCATTTCCAATTAAAAGTGGATGGACGTTTGCCGCCTTTCAAACCAAAGCCCATCATGTATTTGGAGGATTCTTTGGTAAAAGGAATTTCCATGCCAATATTATTCAAACTAAGATCACTAAGTGCTGTAACGGTAACATCATACACCATCATACCATCAAATTCCAATGAACCTTTAACGAGCATGCTAACTTGATTGTTTTTACTCAATGCTTCCCAACTAACTTTTCCTTCATTAGTTTCAGTGTATTTAAGAGTGCCAGTGTTTAATGCTGTATTGTTTTGATAATTGTAAACAAAATGAATGGGGGTACTTAAAATATTTTTGGGTGTAGCAACGAGGTCGGTCATTTCGGAATTAAAATAGGTTTGAATTTGTTTTGGTAAACCATCATCATTCAAAAATATTTTTCTACCAAGGATGCTAAGTTCATTTTTATTTTGTTTGATAGGAGTATAAGGCGCAATTACTTTATTCTCTTGTGCCAATGTTGAGTTCAACCATTTTAATCGGGTTTGTTTCCAAGGTTCATTTTCACCGGCATTGATGGCTATTTTATTGGTTACGGTTAATTGAAACTGGATCTTAGTTTTATTTTCTTTATTGCCAATGCTGATGGTTCCCTTATAAGTTCCTGCTGCCGTGTTTTTTGGAATATCTATGCCACACCAGAATGCCTGAATAATTCCAGCATCAACCGCCACCACTTTTTTCAATGGCTTTGCATCGTAAGTGGTTCCTGTTAAATTGATGCAACTTAATTGTTTGGCTGCAATCATATTTCCAGCAGCACTTTTTAAATCAGAGAAATTTATTTCTATGGAGCTTTGGTTTTTTATTGCCAATAGTCCTAATTGAAACGCAAACCATTCACCTTTATCGGCAGTACCTTTCAATTGATTTTGAATGCCAGCATCGATCCATTTTTTTGGAAGGTCACGAGTCATCTTAATAGGGTTCAATCGATCTTCAGGAAAAACTATAAATTCTTTGTTAGGTGATTTTTCAATTATTGCGGCTGTTTCTGATTTGGTAGCAATCAGTTCCATCGGATAAAAACTATTCAAATCGTCGATGGATTCAAATGCCTGCACTTTAGCATTCGAAACATTGTTGTAAGACCAATTTGTTTCAGCTGTATTCTCAGGTTTTAAATACACACCGCGCGGATAGTTAGACCGCCCTTCATTCCTTAGTGGTAAATAATAAATATAATAAATGCCTTTTCCGGAAATAGCTTCGAAATAAATTTCGCCCGACTCTCTGCTGATACTTTTTTCAATATGATTTAATACTTTACGAGAAGTCTTAGCATCCTGAATGATGATGCGTTTATTTTCTGGATGGTCATCTCTTCTTCTCCATGGAATCACCACTTTTGCCACTTCATTATCTTTATCAACCACAACCACCACACGATGGTTTCCCAAAGAATCTCGATTCCAACAGTTGTTACATGTTTTATAAGGAATGTCTTGCGCATGGCTAACTACAAAAACAAATGCAGCAGCAATAAATAAGAAAATCTTTTTCATTTATAAATTTAGTCATTGCCCGGTATCTATAAAATAAAAAAGTCTCGATGAACTGAATCACCGAGACCTATTTTTTATTTTTGAATTTTTACTTTTGACTTTTCTTCGCAGGTGTAGAGTAAGGCGGATGTATTACCGTTGGTTTTGAATCTTTTTCCAATAATAACAGCACTTCTTTTACAGCGCGCTCCAATTGTGGATCGCGGCCTTTTGCAGCAGAAGCCGCATCAATTTTTTCTTCTATATCCGGTGCTACACCTTCGTTTTCAGCAATCCATTTATTGGCTTGTGGATCAAAAATTGCATTATCAGGTGCAGTAATGGTACCTCCATCCACTAAGGCATAATGAACTGATGATTTAACCAAACCGCCCCATGTACGGGTTCCAATCAATGGTCCCACTTTTTGATGACGGAATGCCCAAGGGAAGAAGTCGCCACCTGAACCAGAAAGTTCATTGATCAATAAAGCTTTTGGTCCGAGTATACCAGAAGGTAAATTAAATGGAATACCACCAGGCACTTCGTTGGTTGCTGCAGCGCGTAAACGACGCACCATCAGATCTACCATATAATCATCTAATAATCCACCGCCATTAAAGCGTTCATCGATGACTGCTCCCATTTTATCTTGTTGTGCAAAATAGTAACGGTTAAAAGAAACGAAGCCTGGTCCGCCTGTATTAGGTACCCATACATATCCTAATTTTCCATTAGAGAGTTCTGAAACTTTTCTACGATTATCTTCTACCCAGGCACGTTGACGCAAAGCGCTTTCTGATGCAATGGGAGTTACTTTAATGGTCCAGGCTCCATCTTCAGAAGCTTTATTGTTTACCAATAATGTTGTTTGCAAACCGGCTTTACCGTTTAATAATTGATAAGGATCCATATCGTCTGTAAGTGTTTTCTCATCCACTGCAAGGATATAATTTCCTTCTTCTATTTTTAGATCCGGTTGTGCTAAAGGTGCTGATAGGCTTGGGTTCCAGCTCTCTGTATTGTAAATGCGTTTCACCTGCCAATGGCCATTGTTTTGAACCAGGTCGGCCCCTAAACCACTTGCGGCATTTTTATCAATAGCAGGAAAATCTCCACCACCTACAAAACTATGTCCAACAGACAATTCACCTCCAATCTGATCGAGTACATAAGTAAGATCTGATCTGTGTTTGATATATGGAGCGAGTGGAATGAAGTAATCATATACTTCCTGCCAATCTCTGCCATGTAAATTTTTATCATAGAAATAATCGCGTTCGTATCGCCATGCTTCAGTTAGAATTTGTTTGAATTCTTCTAGACGATTGAGTTGCATTTGAAGATTCACTGTAACACTACCCTGTGCAGGAGTAGGCGGATTTGCAGTGGAAACAACTTTCCAGTTATCGCCCGATTTAAATAATATTTTTTCACCATTGGCAGATACACTAACATCGGTACCTTTTGCAAATTCATCGAACTTTTTGCCTTCAATAGTAAACTTACTAATGCTTGGTCCGCCTATGATAAAGACACTGCCTTTTGGTCCGCTTAGGGTTTGATCATATTCCCCTTCAGGTACCGCTGCAAGTGCGAGTGTTCTTCGATCGATATTATCGAAATCAATCTTTACTGCTTTTGCATTAGAAGTGTCTTTTGGTTTTTTTACTTCCTTAGTGCTATCAGGTTCTTCATCGCTTTTTAAAGGAAATGGAGTAGGATCTGTTCTGCGTAGCACAATTAAATAAGCAGCAAAGCTGGGC
The DNA here is from genome assembly GCA_037139075.1 of Bacteroidota bacterium. Classification (GTDB taxonomy): domain Bacteria; phylum Bacteroidota; class Bacteroidia; order Chitinophagales; family Chitinophagaceae; genus Sediminibacterium. The sequence goes on along the minus strand of JBAXHC010000010.1, from coordinate 33,317 downwards.
TTGGCAGACATACTACTCGTATTCGCCCATCCTGAACCCAATGCTTTATTGGTGCTTGCTAAGAAATATAAATATCTCCCACCCAAGTCCCAGGATGGAGCAATAGCATCTCCCATTGGATCGGTTATGGCAGTTGCTTTTCCAGTTTCTAATGACCAGACTGTGATTCTTCTAAAATTGTTAGGAGCTGTTTTGGTATAGGCAAGCCATTTAGAATCGGGCGACCAGCTCAATGCCATATTATCTCTTTCGATATTGGCACCACCGATATCTGCTTGCGTAATTTTTCCAGTAGCGAGTTCAATTACTTTGATACGAACAGCATTATCTACGAATGCGATGTATTTACTATCGGGCGACCAGGTAGGAGTCCATCCCAATTTTGATTCCCCAATAGATATTTTACGAGGTATTGTTTTTCCTTCCTGGTCAGTGATATAGAGTGCATAGGATTCGCCACCTTTATCAGAGAACCATGCAATTTGTTTTCCGTCGGGGCTCCAGATGGGTCTGCGATCTGCGGCATCAGAGCTTTGTGTGATATTGCGCGTATTTCCATTTTCTACAGGCACGGTAAAGATTTCTCCTCTTGCCTCTAAAATGATGCGTTTACCACTTGGAGATAAAGATGCATTATCTGCACGAGCTGTTACATTTTCCCATTTGGTTTCTGACCAGGGGAAATCGCCACTCACATTTATTTCAAGTTGTTTACTCTTACCACTAAATGGATCAAGCAAATGCAAATAACCATTATGCTCAAATACCAATTCTTTTCCATTTCCAGAAAGCCATTTAATATCACCTTTTGCAATATCTGTAACTTGTTTCACAGTTCCTGTTGCAGATTGATAGGCAAATACGTTGGTGATGAAATTTCGATCAGAAGTAAAATAGATATCATCACCAATCCAATTTGGATTCTGGTCCATGGTGCTATTACTAGGAATTTCTTTTTCTGACAATGAACTCAGATCCATGATACGAATGGGCGTATTTTGCCCGCCACGATAATGTCGCCACTCTACATCCCAACGAGTAACACGATCGATGACTAATTTTTTACTATCAGCAGAAAATGCGCCGTCGTATGCAAAAGGGGCAGGGAGTAAAGTAGAAGCACCTCCAGTTGCAGCAACTGTCCATAGTCTACAGTAGCCTGTTGGTGCGCTTTCGCGGGTAGATGCGTATAAAACTTTTGTACCATCTGGGCTCCAGCCTCTGGCAAAGGATGCAGCAGGAAACCAGGTTAATCGAGTTGGAATTCCGCCTTCGGCAGAAACAATATATACTGCAATAATACCCGAACGATTCGAAGTAAATGCAATCGTTTTTCCATCAGGAGAAAAATGTGGGTCTTCTTCTACTGCTGCCGTACTTGTGAGACGCTTTGCATCGCCACCGTTTTTATTAACCACCCACAGATCACCCCCATATACAAAGGCAATTGCGGTGTTACTAATAGTTGGCTCGCGAAGCAATCTTGTTCCTTGTGCATTTGTTTGGGATGCTATAACAAGCACAAACAAAAGCAACATGCATTTACAAAGGGTGTTGATGCGCATAAATATGATTTGGTGTATAATAATGGGAGAAATGAATATACAAATTTCTTATCTTGATAGTATGAAAAAACTCATCAGCACCGCTATAGTATACTTGTTGTTTACATGCCTGCATGCTCAAGTAACCATTGAAAATATCATGTCTGCTCCTTTTCCAACAGAATTACAGAGTTCTGTGGATGGAAAACATCTGGCATGGGTGTTTAATGATAAGGGTGTAAGAAATATTTTTATTGCGGATGCACCTGATTTTGCTCCCAGAAAAGTTACCAAACATAATAGTGATGATGGGATTGAAATCGGGGGCCTTCAATTTTCTGCTGATGGCACTCATCTGTTTTTTCATGAAGGGAATAATACCAATGGAGCTGGTGAAGCAGCGAACCCTGCTTTTTTACAAGAGAAGACAGGGGAAACAATTTGGGTAGCTAGTACAGATGGATCTGGTCTTAGAAAAATTGGGGTAGGCAATAATGCAATTGCTTCACCTGATGGGAAGACTGTTTTGTATAGTTATAAAGGAAAAGCCTGGCAGTCGCAGGTTACTGATACCTCAAAATCTGCTATACAGCTTTTTGAAGCCCGAGGGGTGATTGGTGATCTGCGTTTTTCACCTGATGGCAAAAAGCTTGCTTTTATTAGTCATCGTTCTGATCATGCATTTTTGGGAGTCTATGATTTTACGCAAAAATCATTAGATTATCTTGATCCAACCATTGATAATGATATACAACCGGCATGGTCGCCCGATGGTAAATATATTGCGTATATCCGCATCCCTTCCAGAAGAGGCTTGCTTCCATTTACTGAGTTGAGAAAGGGATTTCCCTGGAGCATTCATTTATTTGACCTTGCAAAAAATGAAGCAAAAGAAATCTGGAAAGCGGATGAAGGACGAGGAAGTGTTTTATATACTGATTTCCCTGTGGCTGATAATCTTTTGCTCTGGACTGCAGATAATCAACTGGTATTCCCATGGGAAAAAGATGGCTGGCAACATTTATATTCAGTCCCAATTTTTTCAGAAGCTTCTAATCGAAAGGCTCAATTATTAACACCAGGCGATGGTGAAGTTGAGTATATGCAATTATCAAGCGATCAAAAATCAGTGATCTATAATACAAATATTGGGGACAGTCATAGGAGGCATATATGGACTGTAAATGCAAAAGATGGTAATGCAAAACAATTATCAAAGGGAGAAGGAATTGAATGGTCGCCTGTTAATGTAGGAACTGGAATTGCGGTGTTGCGATCTACTGCAACAACTCCAGGTTGGCCAACCATTATAAAATCTGAAACTAGGTTTGAAAAAGTAGGAGAATCATTATTTCCTGCTGCTTTCCCTGATAAATTATTAGTAACGCCAACCGTTGTGAGTTTTCAGAGTAAAGACAATATTACAATACATGGTCAATTGTTTTTACCTCCTGGATATCAGAAAGACAAAAAATATCCTACCCTATTATTTTTCCATGGAGGCTCCAGAAGGCAGATGCTGCAAGGGTTTCATTATATGGGATATTATTCGAAAGACTATGGTATGAATCAGTATTATGCGTCTAAAGGATATATTGTATTGGCTGTTAACTATCGCAGTGGAATAGGTTATGGCATGGAATTCAGAGAGGCTTTACATTACGGCGCGAATGGAGGAAGCGAATATAATGATGTAGTGGCTGCGGGACAATGGTTGCAAAAAAGAGCTGACGTAAATATTAAACGCATCGGACTTTGGGGCGGATCATATGGAGGTTATTTAACTGCCATGGGCTTAAGTAGAAATTCAGACATTTTTGCATGTGGTGTAGATATTCATGGAGTACATGATTGGAATCAGGAAATGAAAAATTGGGTTGCTAATTATGATCCAACAACAAGAGCCGCATTTGCAAAAATTGCATTAGCTGCTTCTCCTATTTCGAGTGTTGATGGATGGAAGTCGCCCGTATTATTCATTCATGGAGATGATGATAGAAACGTTCCGTTTGAGCAAACAGAAATGATTGCAGAAAAATTAAGGGAAAGAAAAATTTATTTTGAAGAATTAGTTTTCCCTGATGATATCCATGATTTTCTATTACACAAAAACTGGTTAAAAGGCTATCGTGCAGCAGCAGATTTTTTTGAAAGAAAAATGAAGTAGTAATTGTTTTTACAAATTGTTTTTCTTTAACTCCTTTATGGCATAATCACAGGCACGTGCAGTTAAAGCCATATAAGTAAGACTCGGATTCACGCATGAGCTGGATGCCATGCTGGATCCGTCGGTGATGAATATATTTTTAACTGCATGCATTTGATTGAACGCATTTAGAACTGATGTTTTTGGGTCTTTACCCATGCGAGCTGTGCCCATTTCGTGGTTGGCATTTCCGGGGAAAGATATTTTTGATTGGTCGGTTATGTTTTGATAGCCTGCTGTTTCCAACATTTCTTTGGCTGTAGCAATCATATTCGCAGACATTGTTTTTTCGTTTTCACGAAAGGAACAATCAATGCTTAATTGTGGTCGGCCATAGACATCTGTTTTTTTGTGATTCAGAGTGATGCGATTATCAGCGTATGGAAGGCATTCGCCAAAAGCCCAGAGCCCCATTTTCCAACCACCTGCTTCAGTTAAAGAATCTTTTAGCTCGGCACCAATTTCATGATCTCCTGAACCTCTTGTTCTGTAAGCAGTTCCGGCTAAATGAAATCCTCTGATAAAATCCTTTTCAGGGGAATGAATATTTTTAAATCTTGGAATATAAATATTGGTAGGGCGACGGCCATAATAATAACTGTCTTCAAATCCAGGTACATCAGCATTTACAGAAATACCTTTATGATGATCCATCAAATTGCGGCCAACCTGGTCGCTATCATTCCCAATGCCATTTGGAAAACGGTTGGATGTAGAGTTTAATAATATAAAAGTAGTAGCTACAGTAGCTGCATTGATAAATAGAATCTTTGCATGAAATTCTTCTACTTGTTTGGTTTGCGTATCAATAATTTCAACTCCACTTGCTCTTTGTTTTTGCTCATCATAGATAACCCGATTAACCAAAGAGTAAGGTCGAATAGTAAGATTTCCAGTTGTAAGCGCAGCTGGAATTGTGCAAGAATTAGAACTGAAATAAGCACCCCATGGGCAACCTCGATAACATAAATCGCGCGATTGACATACGGATCTTCCATTAATAGGTATTGTAAGATTTGCAGATCGTCCTACAATGACATGGCGATCTGTATATTTTTTTGAGACCTGATCACGAAAATTTTTCTCAACTATATTCATTTCAAATGCCGGCTGAAAAATGCCATCGTGTAAATAACCAAGTTTATCCTGATTGCCACTTACGCCAATATAAGATTCTACATGATCATACCAGGGAGCTAGGTCCTTATATCTTATCGGCCAATCAACTCCATGTCCATCTTTAGCATTGGCTTCAAAATCAGTATCAGTCCATCTATAACAAGCACGAGCCCAAAGCAAAGAACGGCCCCCCATAATATTGGCTCGAATCCAATCGAATCTTTTAACTTCTTCGTATGGGTTTTCTTTATCGTTAATATAATAGTGTTTGGTTTCTTCGTGAAAAGAATAATGTCGGCTTTGAACATAATGTTGTTCTTTGTCTTCCCTTGTTAAATGATTGCGGTAAGGGAAATCCCAGGGATCTTTATTAGCTGTGGGATAATTGGGATGATCTAATGGGCCACCTCTTTCAAGTAGTAGAACTTTTAAACCTTTTTCGCATAACTCCTTAGCCGCCCAACCGCCACTTATGCCAGAACCAACGATGATTGCATCATAAGTATTTTGTGATCTTGCTTTGGTATTTAAATAAGTAGAATCGGTTGGCATAATTGTTAGCAGTTAGTATATTGTTGAAGTTAAATAAATCTATTTTCCAACGACCAAAAAGTTAGTAGTTTTTATAAATCCAGCACAAATAGATTCGAGCAAAAGACTAATCCCTTATATTTAAGTATGCGTTTTTGGTGTTTACTATTTATATTTTTTTTTCAGAACCATTTTTCATTTGCACAGTTATCAAATTTGCAGACTGTAAAAGGATTACCCACAGAAGAAGTGTACGATCTATTTGCAGATTCAAAGGGTTATATATGGGTTGGTCATGCTTTAGGAATTAGCCGTTACGATGGTCAAAAGTTTACACATTTTTCAAGTCCAGATCAAACAACTACAGGAGTTTCTGGCATATGCGAGGATAAGCAAGGAAAAATCTGGTGCTACAATTTTAATGGACAGCTTTTCTACATCGAGAAAGAAAAAATGAATCTTGTAGAGCAGTATAAATTAAAAAACGAATCTACATACCCTTCATTGATGCCCCTAGATTCTGAAATGGTAGTTACTACTGAAAAAGGCTTATTTGCTATTAATACAACTACCATGCAGGGAAAGTATTATTCAAATAATAAAGGGGCAAAAATTGGTAGATCGATATGTGTTTACCGTGGCCATGTATTATTAGGTGTTAATACTTTTTACAGATATGATAATGAAAAAGGTTTTAGGGAAATACCATTCATATTTCCAAAAAACCTGAAAACGGTTAAGCAGGATTTTTTCAGCTTTGCCACTTTAAATACCAATGACACTATTTATGCAAGCAACGGTGAATTGAAGAATGTGATATATAAATTAGTGGAACGCAATGATACTTTAGTGCTGGTATCTGCAGAAAAAATCCCAGGTACTTTAAAAACAATTATCAAATACAATGATTCTATATGGGTCAATACACAAAGTATTTCTTATAAAATAAATAGTAGAGATTCTATTCGATCGCAATATTTATCAGATATTGTTTCTGATAGGGGAAACAATAAATGGTACAGTAGCTTGCAGGAAGGGTTTCGTCGCGGTCCAGAAAAGTATAAAAATTGGCAAAAGATTCGACAATCATTTTTAGACAAAGGGGATTTTATCACTATTATATTACCATGGGAAGGTTTTATGATTTATGGAACTCAGGAAGGAAAGGTCTATTTCACAAATAATAATAAAGTAGTACAAAAATATCAGGTCTCTAAATTTGCAGGCTCCATTGAACATCTAATATCATTGCCTAATGGGAATTTATTAGTAGCGCCATCGAAAGGGTTATATCAAATCAATACAAGGAAAAAATATCTATGGGAGATTTCAACTGTTAATGCCTTAAAAAATTTAGCATTTACAGATACCACATTATTGTTAGCCTATTCTCAAATGTTAACCAAGATTCGGTTAACTCCTAGTTTAAAAAAGTATCTTTTTGATAGAAGTAGTGCGGATAATAAAACCCTCCAATTAGAATTTAAAGATGCTATCGATAACCATCGCCAAGTGTTACAATATTCCAGATGTAATATTGTGGACTATGACCCAGAAACTAAAAAAATATATGCAAATTTTAAATCCGGATTGGCATTAATTCAAGCCGATACTTTACATATGCTCTCCTATAATGGCAAACAAATTAGTGCAGCTTGCTTGCTACAATATAATAAAGAGGCATATATAGGAACATTTGATATCGGGTTACTTATTTTAGGAGATCATCGTATTCAGAATATTTCTTTGAAAAATGGGTTGGTTTCAAATATCATTTTAAAAATTAAAAAATTTCATAATCATTTATATTTAATAGAACCTGGATTTGTACAAGTTTATGACTTAACAACTCAAAAAGTCATTAACACGATTACTATTCCTCTTGATATTAATGGAACAGTGTATGATTTTCTGGAGGAAAATGAAGACTTGGTTCTTGCCATGAAGAATTGGCAATATAATTATTCATTATCTGAAACAAAAGCGGATGCTCCTTTATGTTATTTATTATCAGTGAGTAATAGTATTAATGGAAATGAAATTTTAAACAATTCCGAATTGCCATCAATCAATAACGCTTTATTATTCAAATTATCTTCTCCATCTTATATTAATCCAGAAGCCACACATTTTATGTACCAGTTAATTGGTACCAACGATAGTAGTTGGAATGTGTTAAGCGGACCTGATTATAAAGTTTCTTTTGCATCACTAAAACCAGGCAGTTATAGGTTTAAAGCTTATGCTGTAAATTTTCAGTTTGAAAGATCAAAAAACACTATTGATTTTCAATTTGTAATTCAAAACCCATGGTGGTTACAATGGTGGTTTATAAGTCTCGTGGTTTTAATAATAGCTGGGTTTAGTGGATTTGTGATCAGACTACGTTATCGTAATATTAAAAAGAGAGACCACTATGTGATTGAAAAACTGACTTTGCAGAATGAGTTACGTAAAAGTTTATTGAGAACTATCGTTACTCAAATGAACCCGCACTTTATTTTCAATGCTTTAAACACGATACAAAGTTTTGTTTATAAAAACGATAAGAGGAGTGTGAGTAATTACATGGGAAAATTCAGTGAACTGATTCGAAAAATTTTGGATACCAGTAATATTAGTTCCATCTCATTGAAAGAAGAAATAGACATTCTAGAATTGTATCTCGATCTGGAAAAGGCACGATTTGAGTCGGACTTCTCAGTTGAATTAATTATTGAACCGGAACTGGATTTGGAAAATATTCTAATCCCGCCCATGTTCATTCAGCCTTGTATCGAGAATGCAATTAAACATGGTCTGTTCCACAAACAAGGATTGCGTCATTTAAAAATCAGCATTGCATATGATGATGTTCAAAAAGAATATATTCGAATAGAAATAGATGATGATGGTATTGGTAGAACTAGAAGTAGACAAATCAATAAAACCCTTAATGCTAATCATAAAAGTTTTGCAGGTTCCGCTTTGGAGAGCAGGGTTGATTTAATTAATCAGACGATTGATAAGAAAATTAGTTTATTTGTAATCGATAAAGAAGATCAAGCGGGCACAACAGTAATTATTCGTTTGCCCATTAATAGTACACAATATGATTAAAGCTATCATTATAGAAGATGAAGTAAAAGCAGCCGAATTGCTTAGTGAAATGATTCGTGAAATTGAACCGGAAATTCAAGTTATTGACAGGTGTATTGATCTTCCTTCTGCTGTAAAAAGTATAAAGAAAAATGCGCCAGATTTAGTTTTTTTAGATGTTGAATTGCCGGTTTATAATGGATTGCAATTACTTAATTTTTTGAATCCAGAAGAGATTAAATTCAGAATCATCTTTACTACAGCCTCTCATCAACATGCAATACAAGCATTTAATATGAGTGCCGTTGATTATGTGCTGAAACCAATACAGTTTGATAAATTAAAAAATGCCATACAGAAATTTTTGGAAAACCAAAGCAAAAACGATTCTGTTAATTATGGCGCATTAAAGGATAATTATTTTAGTAATGGAAATAAAAAAATTGTGGTGCCTTTGATGAATGGTTTTGAGATCATTAAACTTCAAGACATTCTTTATATAAAGGCAGAGGGCAGCTATGCGCATATCCATCAGGAAGATGGTTCAAGTTTAATGGTTAGTCATAACCTAAAATATTATGAGGATATTTTTAATGGGGAGAACAATTTTATTCGTGTTCATAGAAGTTATCTAGTGAACATTAATTTTGTTAAACGCATTTCCAGAAATGATGGTGCTATACTTGTAATGGAGAATAATACTGAATTACCCATTGCACTTGATAAATTAGATTCCATTCTGAACTATTTTAATTTTAGCAAAAAAAATCAGGGAAATTTACAGAGTTAATTTCTCTGTAATAAATCTTCTCTCATTTTCTTAGCAGTTAAATATTTTTATGGACACAGCCCTTTTATTTGCCTGTTTAGCTACAGCAATTGCTTCAATAATTGCAACCTGGTTATTTTCTCGGTCCATTTTTCAAGTTCGCTCACAAGCTTTAAACGAAAAGTTGCAAGAAAGAGATGTTCAACTTTTGCAAATTCAATCGATCAATCAGCAGGTTCAGAGCGACAAAGAACAATTATTATCAAAAATGGCAGTTGCGGAAACACAATTGATGCATACACAGCATCAATTGAACGAAGCCAAAATGTCGGGAGAGAAAATAAGCGAACAGCTAAAACTTGAAATGGAATCCTTAGCTGAAAGAGTTATGCGGAATAACAGTGTACACATGGTAGAACGCAATGAAGAAAAAATGCTCGAAATTCTGGCACCATTAAAGACTGAACTAGGCGATTTTAAAAAGAAGGTAGAAGATACTTATGAAAAAGAATCTAAGGAAAGATTTAGTTTGGGTAAGGAAATTGACCGATTAGTTAAGATGAGCGAACAGGTAAGTCAGGAAGCCAATAACTTAAGTACAGCTTTAAAGGGTAATTCGAAAATGCAGGGAAATTGGGGTGAAATGATCTTGGAATCAATTTTAGAACATAGTGGACTTACCAAGGGACGTGAGTATGTTACACAGGAATTTATCAGAGATCAGGCTGGAAATATTATTAAAGATGATCAGGGACATGGCTTACAACCCGATATTACTATTTATTATCCTGATCAAAGAAAAGTAATCGTTGATTCAAAAGTTTCGTTAGTTGCCTGGGAGCAATATGTATCTGAATCTGATCTGATAAAACAAGAACAGGCGATGAAGAATCATATATTATCTCTGCGCACACATATTGATGGGTTAAGTAAAAAAAATTATCCAAAATATGCAGTAGCACTAGATTATGTGTTATTGTTCATACCTATTGAACCGGCTTTTCTAGAAGCAGTAAAAAAAGAACCCTTATTATGGAAATACGCATACGATAAGAAAATTATGTTGGTAAGTCCAACAAATTTATTAGCCGTTTTAAAAATCATTGCTGATCTCTGGAAAGTGGAACAGCAAAATAGAAATGCAATTGAGATCGCAGAAAAAGCTGGAGCACTTTATGATAAATTTCATGGATTTCTTAGTAACATGGAATTAGTGGGTAAGAAATTAGGAGATGCACAAACTAGTTACGAAGACGCATTTAAACAGCTATCTACCGGAAAGGGTAATATCATTGGTAAAATAGAAGAACTTAAAAAAATGGGTGCAGATGCTAATAAGCAACTACCTGATAGATTGCTTTAAGAAACAGGATGCATTGTTTCTTTCGAAGCAAATGGTGGCCGTACTACCCAACTTTGGTTATTCTGTTTACGGATGATTAAAAAATAAACGAAGAAAGCAGTAGTAGCTATATTAATAATTGGAATGACCCATACTGGTAATACATTCGATAAGTTATATAATAAACCATCATCAGCAAATTTTCCATAACCTATTAATGCTGGAATTCGATACCAGTAATAACAGGATACACCAGCTGCGGCAAACACGCTGATTAATTTTTGTTCGTATTTACCCGGCACCATCATGGATGCAATAATATAAACGATGGAGCTTGCTACCAGCCCAATTAAAGGCAATTTATATACTGATAATAAAGTACTTATGCTAGTGACTGTTGTTTCGTCAGGCACATGAAACCAGCCCCAGATAAAACCAGGCAAACCTCCTACGATTAATAAACCAGCTAATTGATGGTAGAGCGTTTTTTTTGATGAAATAGGATGAATATTTGGTGTTGAATCTGGACAGGGAATCACACAATTTTGACATTCTAAGCAATGCGCATTTGGTACAGAAGCAATAATATTTCCACCATATAATTTTTCTACAGGATGCACAGGACAAAGACCAGAACACCAAGCACTTTTCCATTCATATACAAATCCCAAACCTATACCGATCATTGCCATAGTTATGATCAATAATCCTGTAGCAGGTCCATTATTATTAAAAATGGCGTGGCGTAAAGGCACTAGTACAAAAAGAGTAATCACAGCAATCAGGTTAAACTTACCTAATTGAACTGCTGTTAATTTTTTCTTTTGAGAAAGTCCAAAAGTTCTTGGTAATAGATTAGTAGTAGCTAAAGGGCATACATTTCTCCAAACTCCTACTGCAACTACAAATAGTGCTGGTGCCACTGGAATCAAAATATTCCAAAAAAGGAGTAGCCCAACTGGTGGGAAAAATAGAAGACAGGTAAGTATTGCTGCACCTACTAACCAAACACCAGATTGTGCCACTTTCCAAAGGGCTCTAGATTTAGGTGATAAGTCAATTCCTGATTTAAATGGAGTATGAATCGTAGACATATGGTAGCTCTAAAGGTTTACTAAATTATTCAGGAGTGAAAATTAGTAGAACAGTAAGATATAAAAGCTGATTTTGGTCATGCTTTATGTCTGAATTTATAGCAGGCTATGTTCTGTATTACATTTTTATAATCTGACCATCCTGCATTTCAATGATGCGATTCGTGCGGGCTGCAAATTCGTTATCGTGCGTTACGATGAGGAGGGTTTGTTGAAATTGTTCAGCTAATTCCTTGAATATATTAAAAACGATTTCACTATTTTTTTTATCCAGGTTCCCGGTTGGTTCATCGCCCATAATAATGATAGGATCGTTAATTAATGCACGTGCTATGGCAACTCGTTGCTTTTGGCCGCCAGATAATTGGTTTGGCAATTTGAGGGCCTCATTTTCTATACCCAGTACTTTTAATTTTTCATATGCCCGATGTTCTATTTCTTTTTCGGAATATTTATCGAGTTTTAATCCCGGGAGCATAACATTTTTTAAAACAGAAAATTCATTGAGCAAATAGTGGAACTGAAATACGAAACCAATTTTTTCATTACGCACACGGGCTAATTCTTTTTCTTTCTTTTCTCTCATTAAAACACCATCAATATATAATTCACCCTCGTAGTCGGTATCCATTGTAGAAAGGATATAAAGCAAGGTTGATTTGCCACAACCCGATTTCCCAATCACAGAAATGAATTCACCCTTTTCTACTGAGAAACTAATATTATTTAATACCTGAACCGTAATGGGATCATGAAATGATTTACAGATGTTTTTTGATATCAGTATTTTATTGCTCATCTTATTTTCCTCTGATAATAATTACAGGATCAATCTTACTGGCTTTTCTTGATGGAAAATATCCGGCGAGATAAGTTGTGATAATAGAAAAGACACTACCTATCAAATAGAATTTTGGATTGTAATTAATCGGGTATGTTTTTACTGTTGGAAGTGATGGCGTATTAAAAGGAATATGTTCAATGACATTACAAAGCCCATAACCAAATAATAATCCGAGAGCACCACCAAATATTCCAATACTTAAAGCGATAGTTATAAAAATATTATTCACGTCTTGACCGGAAAAACCTGTTGCTTTTAAAATAGCAATGGAATCCATCTTTTCGTAAATCATCATATTTAGGATATTATAAATTCCGAATCCTGCCACAATTAGTAATGTAATTCCTACAGCATAGGATATTAACGTTCTGATAGAACTGCCCGTTTCGAATTGTGAGTTGGCAGTTTGAATATCTACCGCTTCTACATTAAATTTTTTTGCAAATTCTTTTGCAATTACGGGTGCATCTAAAACGTTTGTCAACTTAACTTGTATATCGGTGATAAAGCTGTTTGGCACACCAAGAATTTTTTGTGTAGTACTTATGCTGGCATAACTCTGTACCTTATCAATTTCCTGAATGCCCGATTGAAAAAAGCCAACTACTTTTAATTGAACTCGATCGCCCTTGCTGGTTGTTACTTGTATGATATCACCAATATTCGCCAACATTTTATCGGCAGCACCCTTTCCTAAAATAATACTATTGGGTGTGTTTTTTAAATCGATATAATTTCCACCTACCACATAATCCTTAAAAAAAAATAATCGTGATTCTTCATCCACATCAATTCCGTTTATAATGCCTGTAATGTCTATGGAGCCCACGTTATAAAATACTTGCGCCATTATTTTTGGGGCAACCCCGGTAACACGTTCATCATCTTCAAGTGCACGAATAATAGCACTGCTATTGTGAATTTCTTCTTTTCCATCTCTGGGTTTTACCGAGCTTACAAAATTATGATGGTCCTTATATTTTTCTGACAGATCAACGGGCTGTTGATCAGAAGCTTTTATTTCGTTATATAAACGAATATGTGCAGTTCGATTTAAAATCAGACCGTCTAGTAAAGTATTTAAACCAGACATAAAACTCAACAGTGTAATAAACATAGTGATACTGAATGTTACACCAATAGCAGCAACCAATGTTTGTTTTAATCTGGCAAACAAAAGCGACTTAGAAATACTTGCTATAAGTTTGTATTTCATTTGATTGGTTTAAGCAATTCATCTGTAGCACTAATTCCTGAAATTATTTCTACTTTATTATAGTCTTTCAGGCCCGTTTTAATAATTTGCTTTTCGCCATTAGCTTTAAGAACAGTACTATCATTTAACAGATAATTTCTGGGAATAAGCAAAACCTGTTTTTTAGTTTCTAAAACGATGCTAGCTTCGAAACTAATGTTTGCATAAAGTTGTTCAGGGTTTTTAACGAATTCAGCTTCCACCATAAAAGTCTTGGTTCGCTCAATCATGAGCGGATTGATTTTGGTAACTGTTGCATCAAAAACTTTGCCTGGATAGCTTTCGAGATTTACTATAACGGGCAAGCCCTTTTTGATTTTTAAAATATCGTATTCGTCTACTTGCATTTCAAGTGTAAACTTGCTATCATTTCCAATAATTGCAAGAGCAGACTGTGCATTGGTAATTTCACCTTTCTTTTTATTGATTGCATAAACCTTTCCATCCATTTCACTTTTTATGGTAAAATCGTTCTGTAAGTTTTTTGAAATCAGTAAATTCTTTTTTGTTTGATTTGAAGTATAGTCAATTTGCCTTTTAAGATCCTGATACTTGTAGATAGATGAAGAATAATTTGTTTTTGAATTTTGAAACTGCAACTCTCTTTGTTCTAAATCAATTCTAGTTCCGATCTGCTGTTGCCACAAGGATTGTTGGCGAACATACAAAAGCGAATCGTTCTTCATTTTATTTCTGGCAAAGTCGATCGCCAATTTTGCATCCGTTAATTTCGATTCGTTAGCATAAGCATCGGAAAACTGTGCAGCTAATTCTGCATTTTCTTTGTTGAGTTTTTGTGTTTCATTTTCAATAGCAAAAAGGGGGGTTCCCTTTTTTACCATATCGCCTTCGGAAATAAATACTTCAGAAATAATCCCATTTACGGTTCCGAATACTTGGTATTGATTCTTGCTCTTAAGTATCCCTGAAGCATAAATGGAAGAACTGATGTTTTCTATACTAGGTTTAATCGTTTCTTTCTTGCTTTTACAAGCTAAAAGAGAGAACGCCAATAGGAGGCAGCTAACTTTATACATAATGTAATGATAAATTATGTGTAAGCGACTATTTATCTAATGGTCACTACAATAAAGGTAAGTAGCAATTTTCTTTATGCGTTTGTTTTTTAGTGCTGATTTGGGTCATAAAATAGTCCAAAATCACTCAATGCAATACATACAGGTGATTTTAGAATGCGCAATCTTACTTTATCTGACTCTATTTGATTCTGTAATCGAATCAATCGATTTCCTCCAATGCTGGTTGCGGTTCCAATTTCTTTCCATTGCTTATCTACCCATGCATCAATTGCTACTGCTTCAATTCTCTGACCCAGTTTAATATTTTCTCTGATTCGAATCACATTGAATCTACTTTTACTTTTTAATTCAAAGATCAGTTCAGCATGATTAACCGAATCATCTGTTGCGAAATAACTGTATCGATCGTTGTCGATTAAATTTTCTGGTCTGTATAATGTATTTTTTCCACGAATATTAGTGGCTTTAATTTTTGCTCCTGCAGCAAAGTTGGTGGCGAATGTTTTCTTTAAAATAGCACCAAACTCACTCAGGCTTTTTATATCATCGGGATGCAATTCTCCACTAGGCATTGGGGCAATACCTAAATCAAGTGCAGCACTGCGACCCACTGATTGATAATAGATTTCTAAAAGTTGTGTTGGAGTTTTGGTTTTTCCATCTTGTTCTGGATGATAAAACCAACCTGGTCTGAGTGGCACATCGCATTCAGCAGGAGTCCAGAATGATCCATTTCTTGTTCCAGTTGGCAATGTGGTTTCTACCACGAATCCAGGGGAAGGTTTTTTATCTTTTGAAGGACTGATTGGAGTAAAGGTTGACCAAGATGTTTCTGCTGCAAATCCAGATTCATTTCCTACCCAACGAATATCGGGTCCGATATCGCTAAAGATGGCTGCTCCAGGTTGCTTTTCTCTAACAATGGTCCAGATCTTTTCGTAATTGTAATAAGTGGATGCATCTATCGACCGCTTCTCTCTTGCACCTCCATAATACCCATCACCACCATTTGCGCCGTCATAGAATACGGTATGCAGCTGACCGTAATTGCTATATAGTTCATTTAATTGTTTGTAATAAACTTCATTGATATAAGCTGGCTTGCTATAGTTGGCATTGTTTCTATCCCATGGTGAGCAATAGAGGCCAAAAGATAATCCTGCTTCGTTTGTAGCCATCATCATTTCCTTTACAAGATCTCCTTTGCCATTTCGAAAAGGTGATTTGCTGATATTGTATTCAGTTGATTTAGTAGGCCAAAGGGCAAAACCATCATGATGTTTCGCTACAACAGTGATGCCTTTAAAACCACCAGCTTTTACAGCTGCTGCAATAGCATTTGCGTTAAAATGGGTGGGGTTAAAAATGACAGGATCGGCATCGCCAAATCCCCATTCTTTATTTTGAAAAGTGGTAGGTGTAAAATGCATGATCACATACATTTCTTTTTCTTGCCAAGCTAATTGACGAGCCGTAGGTATTGCGCCATAAGGCTTTGGTGCGTTTTGTGCTAAGGAAAACAAACTAAAGCAGGTAAAAAAAATCAGGCTAGTAATCTTGTTGAATAAATGCATGTGATATTTTATTTTGTATTTCTATGATCTCTTAAATGTTTGATGGTGGTATTGTGAAGATTTTTTTCGGAACGGATCTTTGAATGATTAATTCTTTGTGAGGAATAAATACCAGAATGGCCGCTAAAATAATATGCGATAAAACAGGCGATGGCATAATAAATAATATGTTCGCCCCCGAATAATTCCACACCCATGATTGTACAGGCCAGTGGGGTATTAGTGGCACCTGCAAAAACTGCAATAAAGCCAAGTGCGGCAAAAAGATCAACCGGTGCTCCACTAACCCAGGCTAGCGTATTGCCTAAAGCTGCACCTATGAAAAATAGCGGGGTTACCTCACCTCCCTTAAAACCTGTACCTAAAGTAATGGTGGTAAATAATAATTTCCAGAACCAACTCCAATTGGTTACGCCCCCTTGGTTAAACGCATTTACAATAGATATTCCATTTGCGTTTTCAGAATTTACACCTAGTCCTAAATAATCTCTTGTATCTAATAACAAACTTAATGCAATGATCAAAGAACCGCCAATTGCAGGGATTAACCATTTAATCTTTATAAAGCGATTGCTCAATTCTTTAATGCCATTTTGCATTTCACCAAAAATGTAAGCGATAAGTCCGAACGCAATTCCGGCAATCACTGTTTTGCCAATCAGTAAATAATCGATTCCAAAAAAAGAATTGGAATCGTAATGAGTGAAATGAATACTGTATAAAGTATGATGAATACCCCAACTATTACAGGTAAAATTTGCGATTAAACTGGCAATGAGGCAGGGCAAAAGTGCATCATATTTGATGCTTCCAATGGCAATAACTTCCATGGCAAAAACAGTTCCTGTAACCGGAGTGCCAAAAACAGCGGCAAAACCTGCCGCAATACCTGCCATCAGTAAAACACGAAGATCCTGCTGATTTAGTTTTAACCAACGTCCGAAAAGGCCAGCAATGCCTCCTCCCATTTGTACCGCTGTTCCTTCTCTGCCGGCCGATCCCCCAAATAAATGGGTAATAAGCGTAGTTAACAAAACAAGAGGAGCTATCCGGGCTGGAACTCCGCCATCCGGCTCATGAATCTCATCGATGATCAGATTATTTCCTGATTCCGTCTTTTTTC
Source organism: Bacteroidota bacterium (assembly GCA_037139075.1). Lineage (GTDB taxonomy): Bacteria > Bacteroidota > Bacteroidia > Chitinophagales > Chitinophagaceae > Sediminibacterium. Next base: position 15,798 of record JBAXHC010000010.1, on the reverse strand, counting down.
CGATTAGTTGGTATAAAAAGTAAATAAATACCCCTGCAAAGGGTAAAAGATAGATAATCCAACCATTTTGCCACCGAATTTCAGTCACTTTATCTAATAACCAAAGAAAAAAAGCTACCAAACTGCCTACTGCAATGGCCATTGGAGTAACCAAAAACGTCCATTTAAAGAGGTAATTAGCGATGGAAAACTGTTCAAATGATTTTTTAATGGATAGCATAAAAGGAAGGAACTTTTCCTGAAAATGAAAGATACAAATAATAATAAAACCTAAGCCGCGCCAAAAAACCTGGTGTGAGGGGCAAGCCAAAGCATTTTAATTTTTTTTAAAAAGAAAAATTTATTCAAATCTTTTATTTATTAAATTATATTTGTTATAGTTTCCCCCAAGAAACCTTTGGTCCAAAGTTGGACACCAACTTCAATTACTGCAGTTAGTTTATCATTTTAACCCCTAAAGAATGACGTAATGATAGATGTAAGCATTATTATTATTTTGGCCACCACAGCTATTGCAATAATTGTATTTAGTTATGTATTTACTCGTGCTATGTTTATTCGTAAACAGAAAGTACTCGAAGAGCAAGTAAGAGGTAAGTCAGAAATTATTGAAGGATTGGAAAAAACACTTCACAGAACCCAAGTAGAAAAAGAACAATTCCTTACCAGGGCCATTAAAGCAGAGACTCAGTTGGTGATGGTAAAAGTTGCCATGGCAGAATCCAGGGAAAATGGAAAAGAGATGATGGAAGATATTACTATAGAAGATGTGGAACTAGCACGTCAAATATTGGAAATCGACTCTCAGATCATTCTTTCCAAGATCTAGTATACGCATAGCAAATATAATTGACGACCTTGCAGCGTACTACTTACTCAACCATGATTAAAAAAAAGCCAGGAATCGATATTATTGATAAAATTCTGGATGCATGTTATAAGCATAATCCGGATGCCTTATTTATCATGAGCTTGATGCATCAATATGAGGAAAGGGGTAACCTTAGCAAAAAGCAATTAGAAGGACTTTATCTTAAAGCTCAAAAAGTTACTGATATGCCACCAAATTGGTTGGCAACATTGGAAGCTGAAATATTAAAACGCCCCACCAGAGATCGGACGGTACCTATAGAAATTAAGCCAATTTATGTATTCGATGCAGGTATCGAGAAAATGATCTTAGATATTTTAGCAAAATACCCGCAACACAAAAGAGTTGTTTTTCTGCATACAAAATTTTCGAATAATGAAGCCATGAGTGTTGATGAAAAAAAGGAGATCGAAAAATTTCATAGACTCTTAATTAAATAAACTTTATTTTTTCCAGGCCACTTTTTTCAAACTAGTCTTTCCATCATTTATCACAATTTCATAGAGATCAAATACCGGCTCAGTAGCAGCATTCTTTAATTCATTGGTTGAAGCATTGGGCATTTTTGCAAGATCACTAATTAAACTACTTAGAGAACCGGTTGACAAAAGAATCTTGTTATCTGAACTAGTTCCTAATGAAGCGATTGATCCATTTTCAAATGCAATTTTCAGATCACTATTTCCTAAACCACTTACCATTTTAGCATAATAAGTTTCTGACTGATCGGGCAAATAAACTATTGTGGTCTTAGTGGTGCCATCTTTATTTGCATTGTATTCTACTAATAAAAATGGCTTTGCATAATGAAACTTAACAGCTGTTAGGTGTTGCAAATTAACATCGGAATATATTTTAACACCAGCACAGCTAACAAATAGTAGGAGAAAACAACTGACAATTGGTAAATAATTTTTCATAAAATTTATTGTTTAATATTCTTAATGGCATTAAAAACATGTTGAATCTGAATGGAATCTTTTTTCAATAACATCTGTAAATCAGTGTAAACATCAATTCTATTCATAGCTGTATGAGACAGCAACCAATTCATAGGTAATTTTTTAATTGAGATATCTAAGTTGAGGTTGATGATTTGCGCCGTATCGAAATTCTGGCGCATGTATTTCTTCATGGCTTCAACTGTAAGACTTGCTCTGGCATATCTTGTATTTTCAATTCCATTCAATACTTCCATTAATTCATTGGCAAAACGGATACTGTGTTTTGTAGAATCGTCTTCCGAAAAATTAAACTGAATGATATAAGGTGTAACTGCCGGAAAATTTTTAAGCTGAATAGTCTTGAGGATTTCTAACATATTTTCCTGCCCCTTATTTTCGTAATAGCCCCCATCTATATAATGTAATCTTGTATTCTCCTGCTCATTACGATTCAGTTCAATCATGGCAGCTGGAGAAATTAAGGGGAATCGAGTTCCTAAATTGATAGCTGTGGAATAAGGAATCGACAGTTTAAATTTTTGACGTAGGTCTCTTTCATTGAAAATTGAAATGGAACTATCGAGAATAGTATTGGTCCATACTGCAGGCAAACCCGTTTCCGATTCTACCGTATTGATAAATAGGGCAGGCTTATCATTCCCAATCTGTTGATCAAAAGATGCTGAGAAGGTATTTATATGATTAGTATTAGCTGTTTCCCAACTTAATTCCCAAGCCTTTTCTAAAGCAATTGCTCTATCAAATGATGCGATATGAAATGGGAAAAAGCAATTTAATATTTCACCAAATACGAGTTTGCCCGTAACAGGTGATAAAAAATCGGTTTCGAAAAATGATCTGGTACTTTGGCAGTTTATATTTTTCAGTAAAGCTGTGTCTGGTAGACTTTGAAAATATTGCAAACCCAAACTACCCCCTGAAATTCCGCTATAACAGTAAATATGCTTTTTAAATTTTGGGAAACTGTCTTGTATTTTCGAAAGCAACATAGCTGTAAAAGCTCCTGTTCTTAATGCACCTCCTTCTGATGCGATAAAAAAAACAGGGATGCGATCTGCATTTTGATATTGTTCTGTTTTTTCAAGATTCGTTATCCAATTATTAAAATGCTGGGATACTTTATTTCCAATAGGAGTTTTTTCTTTTTCTATCCACCTGGCAGGATGATCATTATTGACATAAGAACAAAAGCAGATCCATAAAAAAATCAATAAACGAAATGCCAGATTAATTTTTGGTATGGGTTGAGCCTTATCCAGAAAATGGAGCAGTGTATACATGATTTGCCAACAGGCAAAAGAAAAACAAATTAATGCTACTGCCCCAACTCTTTGATAGATCAATGTGTTCGCATAAGCAAAATAGCAAATGAAAAATATGGAAACAATAATTAATAATAAAAATTGCGATAAAAGGTTTTTAAAGTAAAGGAGTGGAACGCGATACATCCACACATGGATATTTTTATTTGTATCTGATTTTGTTGGTCCCTCTTTCAATTGAAATGCAGCAGGGATAAAACTGCCATCGGGTAATACTATTTCACGGGGTAGGTCGGATCTTTGATTTGGTAAATCGTCTTCATGTAAATCAACGCGGAAATCATTAAAAATTCCATACAGTTTTGAGGTCCATAATTTTTCTTCATCGCTTAAATGCATCCAGTGAAAAATAACAGGTCTTCTGTTTTTCCGATCAGGTTTATATAAATACTTTAAAAGAAAGATCAATAGTACGATCGCTAAAATTATCAGAAATAAGATCCACCATGAATTACTGATGTCTGAAATATTTTGAAAATATGCTTTTATAAAAGCGATCGCAACTAAAATACCTGGAAAGTATAAAAAGAATTGTGCAATTCTTTTTTGATTTAATTTTCGCATGGATACTCTTTCCGGACTCAATCTATGACCCGAATTATCAGTCATATAAATCAGAAACCTAGTACAAAATTCTGATGAGATACTCCAGCAGAAAATGGCAATAATAATAAGTATAATAGGGATGGTATTTGAAAAAAATAATGTGGGTTCAAGGATTGATAAAAGCATATCTGTTCCTTGCGGCATTAAAAAAAATGCAAAAAAGGCAAGCAGATATATGCCCAATAAAAGCCAGAGTTCTCGTAAAACGAAAAATAGATCTCTCCATATTTGAAGCCATTGTGTGGCTTCTTTTTTTTGAGACATAATAATAAAATAAAGGATGGTGAAAAAGGGGGGGATTGAACGAGGGATTACGCTGTTAAAATACAAAGCCTTTCGAAGGATTGCAATAGTGTGAAGGGGGTGTTTACACCCTAATTTAAGTGAAGAGTAAGTTATTATATTAATACCCCTCCTGGCGCTTGCGCATAGGAGGGGAAGGTCGAGCGGTTTAGCGATGACCGGGGTGGTTGCTCTCTTAAAACAAACATGCATGTTTCTCCTAAAGACAACCACCCCGCCGTATTCCGCATGCGCGGAATCGGCTGCCCCTCCAATCCCGAGAATCGGGATTGGAGGGGTACTTTTACTTTTAATAATTATAAATTAAAACTATTCTCTCCCTCTTTCAAAGGATATTTTTTGTCTTTCCATTCCAGGTAGCCAGTAATGGTTTTAGGCAATTCGATTTTAATATTCCATTTTCCTTCTTTTAATTCATAGCTAGTTGCAATGGTTCCAGAAGGATGTGGAATGCTTCCACTGATTTTTGTTTCATTGCCCAGATGTGGCACGATCTTCACTTTTTTAAAGGAAGGCGAATCAGTATCGATACCTAATACAGTTCTAAAAAATTCGATATTCGGACTTGCTCCCCATGCATGACAATCGCTTCTGGCATTATTGATATCAGAAATTTCTGCCCATGTAGTTAAACCCTCTTTGATATTCCTTTTCCAAATATCTAACCAATTCAAATAATCATTTCCAAAACCGGCTTTGGTTAATGCTTGATATACATAATATTTATAAAAAATGGTGGCTTCAGTAACGCTTGTGTCAGTCATCAATTTTTTTGCAATATTTTTTGCTTCTTCTCCTGAACTTGTACCAGTTAAAATAGCAAGTGTATTTGCGTGTTGAGAATAGAGATCTTTTTCAGTTCGGTCGGAGAACAATTTTTTATTAGCATCAAAATATTTATTTCGAATAGTCTGCTGTAAAGCTTTCGCTTCTGCTTTATATGTTTCAGCTAATGCTGGGATTCCAATTTTTAATTCCATATCGGCTGCCATCTGATATGTGTATAATAATAGCAGATCCATTACAGAAGAATAACCATCTTTTCCTACAGGAGCTCTACCTCCGTCCCATCCTTTTGTTTCGCACCAGTCAGTAAAATTCCAATAGGGCACATCTTTTAATGAATGATCTTTTTGTTGAAAGCGTTTAAAGAATTCCAGGATGCCCCTGGTGCCCATTAATTTTTCTTTTATAAAAGCTTCGTCTTTTCCATACATCCAATAGTCGTGCAACATATCGATATACCATAAAGAAAATGTAGGAATCAGTTGAGCAGTATGTGAAGGATGGCGACTTAATGTAACCCCTTCCGGTAGCCTTGATTCATTCATTTGATTCAAAGCATTACGCACTAGTTTGTCATCACCTGTATTATATAATGTTACTAAAGCTTGAATTCGAGAATCGCCGATGTACTGTAACTGCTCATAATAAGGGCAGTCCATATATGTTTCCCAGGCACATAGTTGTGCCGTACGCCAGCCGATATCTAGTATTTGATTGTATAATGGGTTGCCAGCACTAAAATTTGATTTTTTACTAAAAGGGTAGCTGGTGAAATTTCCAAAGAGATCCTTAATAACAATTGGCTCATCTTTAGTTTGTATAATCAATTGAATGTAACGATAGGTTCTAAAATCCAATGCAGTGAAGGACTGATCTTCAGAACCATTCGAAATCAGTTGATCTTCCTTTCCAATAAAAACTTTCCCTTCAGTTTCATTCCTATTTCCTTTGGAAGGATATTTTGTAAATAGGGCTTCAGCATATCCCAAACGAATACTCGCATCTTTTCCTTTTGCAAATTCTATAGTTGGATAAGCATTGGTTAAAAAACTTTGATCCAATAAAATAGTATCAGAGCTATTTGCTGGAATTAGGAAGGAAGTTTTATTACCAGGGAATCCGATAGAAACATTTTTACCTGTTTCTCTTACCAGTTTCTGTAATCGCTGGTAAATAAATGCTCTTGGCGGAAGTGATGATGCCACTAAGTTCCAGCCAACTGGCATATCCATCATTAAAATATTCTTTGGATAAGCGCCACTGATGGCATTTGCTTTTTTCCAATTAGTATCATTGAAATCGTTTCTCTGCCATCCCATGATACTATTGTTGAAATTAATATGTTCACCAGGTCCTGTAACATAGTAAGTATTCATCTGCACATTCATAGGGCGATAGGAAGTATCCTGTAAACATTTCCAGGTACTATCGGTATTCCATAAAGAGTCTTTGAAATTCACTCCCTGCATTAAGAAACCAGTTCTGTAGCTGATTTGTGCTTCTGGTTTTTGTTCTCCTTCGTTCCAAACTAAAGCAGCAACTGTGTTATCACCGCTTTTTAAATATGGAGCAAGGTCGATTGTTTCATAATTCCAATGAGCGATATCACCGCGGGTTGGGCCAAATGATATGAGCTGCTCATTGATAAATAATTTGTATCTGTTATCAGCCGACACATGCACCATGAATTTTTCTGGCTTAACCTGTAAAGACATTTTTTTCCTGAATAGGTACACTCCGTAATCGGATTGTGAACTGTTAGGAACTGCCACCCAGGAAGCTTTCCATGGTTGATGTAACAAATCTGTTTCTTGTGCACTAACAAAATTATTCATCGCGATACAGATCGCGATGAAGAGGCCTACTTTTTTCATTTGTATTTTATTTTCGCGTTACTTCGAAATGATATGTACCAGATCCAATTTCAATTTGAATTGTATTTTCAGAAACAGTTGTTTTTAAGTCCTCCATTAATGCCTTTCCATTTTCAGTAATTTCATTTCTCGACTTAGCTGGAAGTATAACTGTTGCGTGTGTATTTGCAGGAATTACTGCATCAATTTGAATAGAGTTGCCATTTAATTTCCAACCACTACTTACGGTTCCATAATAGGTTTTTAAATTAGCAGATGCATAAGTAAAACTGCCGCCAATATGCGGTTGAATTTTGATATGCTGATATCCAACTCCATCTTCATATGTGTCAATACCCACCATCACCCGGTACATCCAATCACCGATAGCGCCATATGCGTAGTGATTAAATGAGTTCATAGATGCAGGTTCGAAGCTTCCATCTGTTCTAATGCCATTCCATCTTTCCCAAATAGTGGTAGCACCCATTTTAACGGGATATAACCAGGAAGGATAAGTATCTTGAAGCAATAAAGTATAAGCCATATCTGTATATCCAAATCTGGAAAGTACTGCACATAGATAAGGTGTTCCCAAAAAACCAGTTGTTAAGTGGTTGCCATAGCTTTTGATATTTTCAACTAATCTTGCAGCTGCTTGTGCACGCATAGATTCTGGTAGCATATCAAATTCTAAAGCCAATACATAGGCAGTTTGCGTAGATGAAACGAGTCTGCCAGATCCAGTAACATATTCTTTTAGATAAGCCTCTTTTGTTTTTTTCAGTAAAGATTCAAAGGCTGGAATATCTTCTGTTTTGCCTAATACTTTTGCAGTATTGATTAATAATTGTGTAGTGTGTGCAAAGAAGCATTGTGCAATTAAATATTTATCTGTTACTGCTGAGCTTCCATCATTATCATCGAATGGACGATAGAATAACCAATCACCAAAATGAAATCCTGTATTCCATAAATCGTTTTTACTTTTTGCTTGCATAAATCCTAACCAGGATTTCATGCTGGGATATTGTTGTTCCAAAATTCTTTTATCTCCATATGCGAGATACATATTCCATGGAACGATGGTTGCTACATCAGCCCAACCTGTAGCGCCGGTTGCGCCCTCTCCCAATACATTAGGAACTACAAATGGCACGCTTCCATTTGGCAATTGGTCTGCTGCTACATCTTTTAACCATTTAGAAAAAAAGCTATTGACGTTTCTGTTAAATGAAGCTGTACGGGAAAATGCTTGCGCATCACCCGTCCAACCTAAACGCTCATCTCTTTGCGGACAATCTGTAGGAACATCCAGAAAGTTACCATTCTGCCCCCATTGAATATTGTGTTGTAATTGATTGATCAATTCATTGGAAGTATTTAAACTTCCTGTTTGTGGCATATCGGAATATAAAGTAACAGCAGAAAAATCAGCTGCATTTAATTCGCCTGGATATCCTTCAATTTTTGCATATCGAAATCCCTGCCATGTAAAATGGGGTTCAAAGATTTCTTCACCATTTCCTTTTAATATATAGGTATTCTGACATACAGCGGCACGTAAATTTTCGGTATAAAAGTTTCCTTGTTTATCTAAGACTTCAGCGTGTGAAATAGTAATCTTATCGCCTGATTTTCCTTTTACTTTCATGGTTACCCATCCTACCAGGTTCTGGCCAAAGTCAATCACTTTTTCTCCTTTTGGAGTAGTAAAGATTTTTACTGGATGAAACACTTCATGTTTTTTAACCAATTCATTTTCAGTTGCTACAAGATTGTTCATGGGTTGTTTTCCAAGCACAACAGATGCCCAATTGGCATCATTATAGTCTGCCAATTTCCAGCCATTTTTTTCCTGACGAGCATCAATAGTTTCTCCGTTATAAATTTCTGCAGAAACTATTTCACCAATGCCTGATTTCCAACTTTCATCAGTACCGATCTTTTCAACTGTTCCATCGGTATATACAATTTGTAATTGCATTAATAGGGCAATATCTTTCCCATATACATTTTTATTATTTTCAAAACCTATGATGCCACGATACCAACCACTACCTAATGCTACACCAATGGCGTTTTTACCTGATTGCACTAAACTGGTTACATCAAATGCTTGATACTGCAGTCTTTTTTGATAAGCAGTCCATCCCGGTGTTAAATAAGCATCTCCCACTCTTTTGCCATTAATATATGCTTCATATAAACCATGTGCAGTGATATAAGCTGTGGCTGATTGAATTTTTTTCTTGCTGATAAATGCTTTACGAAAAAGTGGACTAGGCCTTAATTTATCGTCTTCTTTATAACCGGGCTCGATCCATTTTGCAGTCCACTCTTCAGCTTTTAATAATCCCATTTGAAAATTCACAGGAGTACTCCAGGCAGAAGGTTGGTTTGATTGATCCCAAACACGAACTTGCCATTGATATTTTAAATTCGATTGTAGCTCAGGACCTGTATAAGGAATATGAACAGACTGATTCGAATTTATTTTACCACTATTCCAGTTGCCTGCTTTTGTTGGGGCGATTAATTTTATCTCATAAGCATTTTGAGAAATATTTCGAGCATCATTTTGTAGTTCCCAACTAAATCTTGGGGACATAATATCGATACCGATAGGATTGTTTTTGTTTTCGGTTAAAAGATTTTGAACAGTGGTTTGTGTAAATCCAGTTGCGATAAATAGAAATAAGGCAACAAATAGAAAAATCTGTTTTTTCATAAATGGCTAGTCGTTAGTATAAAATGGTTGAATAAAAACTCATTTTAAAGATACAACTATCCGATACTGAATGGGAGCAAATTATTTATTCCACCAATAGGTAAATTTTAAGATAAACGCATTGTTCTTAGTAACAAATGGAGTAGCATAATAATTATTTGAATATACCAGAAACAGATCGGACGCTGGTTTATACCGCCACTGTAAACGCATATTCAAATTCAGGTTATTCTGTTGTTGATTATATTGAATATACGTAGTATAAAAAAAACGATTGGTTAGGGTAAGATCGATCTTAGGACCCATTAAAAGATAAGCATTGTTACCCCAGGGTTTTGGCAGGTTGAGCATATAATAAGCCGTGGTTAAAGCAATACTGCAATAGGGTTGTATGCGATAACCAAGTTCGGTTGATAAATTAAATAAGGTACCATTTGCATAGTAACCCCCAAAGCGAGAGGATATTAGAAATGTAAATAATTGCTGAGGTTTTGAAAGAATGTCAAAACCAACTGTAGTCCAATTATGCTTGCTGCCAACTGCTAAAGAATCCTTCCCAGTATTTGTAGGATCAAATGGTTTAAGGATTTCTACATAGTCGTGTAGCACAATTCCAGATACGGTTGTACTGTTTCGAAATTTTAAAATATAGGATGCTGCAACCTGGTTATCTGTACTACGGGTTAAATTTTGATCGTAATAAAAATTGGCTACGAATTGAGGACCATGACTTAAAATATTACCTGATTTCGGAAAATAATTTCGGGTCATTTGAGGATTCAATCTGAAATATCCATTACGGGGAACATAACCTACTTCTGCAGTATAATTTTTTCCAACATATTCTTCTTGTAGGGAAAGATTCCACTTCCTACTATTATAAACCAGGTTTCCAGAAACCACATCATTATTATTTGTGGTAGTTGGACTAAACGATTTTAAATACAAAAATTTACCAGTAAGAATATTATTCGCTGAAGCAAGATTGTATTCTAATCCAATATTTCGATTGTAGGCGCTGAATTTAGTTTTAAAAGAATCGGCAATAGAACCTACAGCTGTTTTATCAATATAAATGATACCAATATTGGATCTGCTGAAAACTTTTCTCTGTAAAACCATCACCGCATAATTTTCTTTGGGCATGCCAGTTTGAGCCACAGTTTCTGTTTGCATATCCATTACACCCACTCTCCAATTCTTATCAATTTTTCCGCTTAATCTGCCTCCAGCAGAAATAGGTGCATCGAGACCAATACGACGAGAAAAGAAAGGTCTGATGGAAGAATATCCAAAGTTTCCGAAAATATCACTGTTCTCTAAAAAGAATTGCCTCTTTTCTGGGAAGAATAATTCAAACCGACTAAGGTTTACTACTTGTTTGTCAACTTCAACTTGCGAAAAATCGGGATGTATGGTAAGGTCTAAATTGAGGGATGATGTTACTGCTAATTTTGCATCAAGTCCAACATCAGATTTCCATGAACTTTTATTATCAGTAATATTTTCTTTTGATACGCCACCTAATAAATAGGGAATCAATGAAAAATTAGTTCCTTGAGCAGGAGGGGGTTCGTCCCATTCAAGCACACCAGTATAAGCTAATGAAGCGGTTGGGAACTGACGTGGAACTGGCGCCCAGCTTGATTTTTCGGTCGACTTCAAATCGTTTCTACTAAAATTGATGCCCCATTCTTTCAATCCTTTTTTATAACGTATAGTTTTAAAAGGAATGGAAGCTTCGAAGATGTACTGGTCTTTGTTTGATTTTACAACGGAATACCATTTACTATCCCAGTTTAAATCTGCCTTACCACCTTCATAGAGAGTACCATCCCATTGGGCACCTGCAGCATTTGCACCAAAAGTAAATCCACTGGTTTGATCATCGAAGGGGTCTAGAAAAAAAATAAAATTGTCGTTTTTTACAAAATTAAAATCCGGTCTGAGGGATTCCACCATATCTGCACCTTTGAAAGTTTTGGTACAGATGGCAAGGATATACATGTTTTCATCATCAAAACACATGCGCACTTCTGTAGGAACTTTTGCTAAACCTGTATCCATAGGAAGTACGCTATAAAAGGTTTTCACTGCTGCAGCATCTTCCCATGCTGCATCGTTCATATTGCCATCAATTATAATAGGAGAATGTGTTTTATGAATATGGATTCTGAAGTTGCTATTTTTCTTTTGTGCAAAAAGGCTTAAAGAAATGCAAATCAAAAATGTGAATATGGATAGTTTATTCAAAATAGCAAGCGTTTAATTATTTGCACTTCCAAGGATCTAAGGGGTTACCGCTAAATCCTCCGTTCGACTGTGAATCTAAAGATAAATCTCGATCAAAACAGAAATTGAAATTAGCAGAATGTATTTTAATTATTTCGCAGATCACTGTTACGCCTTTTACATTACTTTCTGGTCCTGGGTAACTAGTTCTGTTTCCAGGTAACACATTTTTTACTTCGAAATTTTTGGTTTCTAATGAACTTCTATTTCCAGGAGTAATATAGTTCACTTTTATTGTAATGGACTCAATGGGATAGTCGGTTTTATTGACTAATGGCACATTTAAAGTGGTAACCCTGCCGTCTGCTGCTATTATATAATCAACATCTTTATGTAATGGAGCGATTGAAATATAGTCCTTCCAGTTTTTACGGTAGTTTTGATTTTTATCTTCTGAACTATTGCTTGTAAAGTTCGAAGAGTCTTTGTTGGTTTTGATATCTGAATTGGGAATATATTTGTCTATAATAACTGTAGTTTCTTTGGGAGTAAAAAGGCTGATTCTAATAATAAAAATAGTTACTATAATTACCAATAAAATAACTGTGAATACTAGAAATGGATTTGCTTTCTTCTTCTCTTTTTCACGCATTTAATAGGATTTTTTTTATTTAAACAAAACGTATTCAATACTGTTATATTGTGAGGATCTTTCTGTAAAGAATGAAACTGTTAAATTCTCCTGATACATTACAAATTAAAATATAAAAACAAAAACATGATTCAAGTTAAATCTTATGCAGCACTTAGTAAAACAACAGAACTTGAACCCTTTGGTTTTGAAAGAAGAGCTGTTGGTGAAATGGATGTGTTGATAGACATTTTATATTGTGGTGTTTGCCACTCAGATATACATATGGCTCGTAGTGAGTGGGGACCAGCTTTGTATCCCTTGGTTCCAGGACATGAAATTGTAGGTCGAGTTTCTGAAGTAGGTGCTGGCGTTACAAAATTTAAAGTAGGGGATATTGCTGGGGTGGGTGTATTTATTGATTCTTGTAGAAAGTGTGATTGCTGTAAAGATGATTTAGAACAATATTGTGAAAATGGAATGACAGGTACTTATAATGGTTATGAGCGCGATGGAAAAACAGTTGCCTATGGTGGTTATTCTAGTCGCATTGTAGTAAACGAACACTATACCTTAAGAGTTCCTTTTACAAATAATCTAGCAGCGGTTGCTCCTTTATTATGTGCTGGAATTACTACTTGGTCGCCACTACGTTTTGCTGGTGTAGGCAAGGGGCATAAAGTAGCAGTACTTGGTTTAGGAGGCTTAGGTCATATGGCAGTTAAGTTTGCAGCATCTTTCGGAGCAGAAGTTACTATGTTAAGTACCAGTGCTTCAAAAGAAGCAGATGCAAAGAAATTGGGTGCATCTCATTTTATTTTATCAACTGATGAATCAGCGATGAAGGCGGCCGCAAATAGTTTTGATTATATATTGAATACAGTTGCAGCTCCGCACGATATGAATAAATTTTTGAATCTATTGAAAGTGAACGGTACTATGTTATTAGTTGGGATACCTCCAGAAGATAATAGAATCAGTGCAGCCAAATTAATTTCAAAGAGAAGAAGTATTATGGGATCTATGATTGGTGGAATTAAAGAAACCCAGGAAATGCTTGACTACTGCGCAGAAAATAATATAGTTTCTGATATCGAATTGATTGCAATGAAAGATATCAATGCTGCTTATGAAAGGGTAATTAAATCAGACGTGAAATATCGATTTGTGATTGATATGAGTACTTTGTAAGTCAAAAGGCAAAATTCAAAAGGCAAAAAAATACATAGCAGCATAAAAAAAATCACCTGTTTCTCATAAACAGGTGATTTTTTTAATATTTTGAATTTTTACTTTTGATTTTTGACTTTGCTAATCCTATACTTCTTCAGTAGTAACAGCTGGAGTAACGTTTTTAATACTTAATTGAAAACGTGTATTCAAAGCCACTTCGTAATTTCCTTTTAATAAGATTTCTTTAATACCAATATCAGCTAACATGGTATCTGCCAAATCTTTTGCTAATGGGATCCCACTCAATACATTAATTGTTCTTCCGGCTACAAACTCAATCAGAAATTTATATCCAGCTTTGCGGCCTGTTCCAGCTCTTTCAAAGTCAATCCTGTTTAATTCGAGCGTTTGATTGCCATTGGCAGAACGCTTTAATAAGATTTTAATAATAGGAATGTATTTGCTCCAAATCTGGGTGTACATAGTCGAGAAGTAGTTTAATGTTTAAGGCAAATTGCATCCAAAACGGATAAGGCCCAATGAATATATAGTGTAAAGGTGCACATTTTATGGCCGAAAAACGAATTTGGTTTATGAAAGGAACTATTTTGTCCTAACTAAGTCTCTATTATCTTCGTTGTATTATGACAGGAATTGATAGTGTTTTGCTGGAACAAGTGATAGTACACAAGCTTGGAAATCCAACCAGAGGGGAAGCTTTAGGGCTTTCAACGAACCCGCTTACCCTAAATGATTCAATTGTGAGGGGTTTGCTGAGCAAGTATTTCTTAGGGGCTTTTAATGTGGAGGAGCAGTATCATTTTACCCATTTAAGTGATTTGGGGCTGAATGAAGTGTATCATTATGTGTCTGAATTGTTCGAAGACAGCAAGCAATTTACCTCACAATCTGCTCTTCTTGCTCAATTTTTATATAGTAAAAGTACACATGCAAAAGTGAAGGAAGGGGAAATGTACATCGCCCGTTTTAGTAATGTGCCCTTTGGTACAGAGTATGTAGAAGCCATCGGAATCTTTAAAAGTGAGAGTAAAGAAACTTTTCTGAAAGTGTTTTCCCATGGTCAAAGCTGGGAAGTAGTTGCAGAAGATGGCGTAAACATTAATAAACTTGATAAAGGCTGTTTAATTTTCAAGAAAAACAAGGCGGAGGGATATGTGGTTTGTGTAGTAGATAATACCAATAAACAACAGGATGCGCAATATTGGGTGAAAGACTTTTTGCAGGTAGTTCCATCAGCAACCAGTTATTATCTTACTGATGCTGCGATGGGGATGTGCAAATTATTTATCAGTAACGAATTGCAGGAAAAATTCGAAGTCAATAAGTCTGACCAGATCGATCTGCTCAACAGGAGTGTGGATTATTTTAAAACGAAGGATGCATTTAAGATGGATGAATTTGCAACGGAAGTTTTGCATCACCCTGAAATGATCGAAACTTTTACGCAGTATAAACAAACTTATGAAGCCTCAAGGCATGTAATAATCGAGGATGAATTTGATATTCATCTTTCAGCAGTTAAAAAGCAACAGCGTGTCTTTAAAAGCATTTTGAAACTCGACAAAAATTTCCATGTTTATATTCATGGGCGGAAAGACTTAATAGAAAAGGGGTATGACGAATTTAGCGGTAAGAATTATTACAAATTGTATTTCGATGAAGAGTCTTAATTAAAGGGCCAAATCTTTTATTTGTTGTTCAAAATCGTATTGCAGGTCTTCATGTAAACTACTGATAGCAGCATTGATCTTTTTAATTTGTTGCAGGTATATATTTTTAAGGATTGTAATTTTTTGAAAAGGGATGGAGGAATTCTTTAACTGTTCGCAAAAATGTAACAGTATCGTTGCCTCAGCTTGTTTAGATCCCATGTATTTAATATGCTTATTGGCAATACGCAGGATTTTTCTCAATGATTTTTTGTTGAGATAATTATTCGATTTGGGAAGTTCTACAAAACCTTCATCAATTCCAGCTTTCACCTCATTAATATAAGCAGCTTCGTCGTGCGATTCAAAGAGAAGATATGTAAGTAATTCCTTATTTTCTTTTTTGAATTTTGCTAAATGAAGGCATAATTGTTTGAGTTTGGCGGCACTGGTTTCGCTCAGCTCTAATTTAATTTCTTGTATGCTTGCTGCTTTCATATCTTCTACAAAGAAGGCAAATTTCGTTCATTTAAAAAATAGTATTCCGAGGAAGAAATCTAAAGGGTCATTTTCATGTATTAGGTTTTCAAAGAATTGACCAATTATTGAGCGGAAGCGTAACCATTATTCGGTGAGTAGGCATTGAATTCCAATT